>JANPDX010000027.1:0-1757 GCA_031431695.1 Dehalococcoidia bacterium | reverse complement strand
AGCCGGACGCCAGCGTCATCGAGAACGCGACGAACCTCGGCTTCACGGGCGCCTGCAACCGGGCTCTCGAAGCGATGCGCGCCGACTCGGGAATCGACTTCGTGCTGTTCTTGAACGACGACACCGAGGTGACTCGGGGCTTCCTCGAACCGCTCGTGGCCTATGCGGACGAGCGGACGCTGGTGGCGCCGAAGACCTACCTGGCGGGCAGGGAAGGCATCCTCGATGACTCGGCCGGAGACTTTGACTGGTGGCGGGGCACCTGGAAGCGTCGCACCCTCGGCCGCCACGAAGAGCCCGCCGACGACCGTCCGCGGACCATCGACAACGCGAACCTCTCGTGCCTGCTGGTGCCGCGCGGCGCGCTGAACGATGTGGGGCTGCTTGATGACGCGTTCTTCGTGTACTACGACGACACAGACTTTTGCAGACGGGCGGCGAATTCAGGCTACCGGCTGGTCTACGAGCCCTCGTCGGTGGTGTACCACCAGAAAGGGGCGACTCTGGGCGGGCAGCTTTCGGCGTTTGGCTGCTACTACCTGGCGCGGAACCGTCCATACCTCATGCGCAAGCACCTCCGTCTGCCGCGGTTCGTGGCGTTCTTCGCGTACTACCTGGGTACACGGACGGCTCGAATGGTGCTGTGGTCGGCGCAGCGTCGGATGGACCTGGTGCGAGCGACGCTCGCCGGAATGCGAGACTTCGCGTTAGGCCGCATGGGTTCTCGGACCCAAAAACTAGAATCCAAAATCCAAACTCCAAAATAAGGTCACCATGGCTCGCCGAACCGCTCGCGAAAGGTTACGTCGCGAACAGGCTTACGGCGGCTCCGGCCAGGCCGGGACTCTGGCCAGCCGATGGGGATGATGGCGTGTACCGCGAATGATTCCGGTAGCCCGAGGATGGGCCGAAGCTCGGCCTCACGACTCTTCCAGCGCGTGGTGAGGACGGTGCCCAGGCCGAGCGCATGGGCCGCGAGCAGGAGATTCTGGACGGCGGGGTAGATGGAAGCGCCGAGGGCGGTCGCCGCGGAGTCGCCAACTCCGAAGACGTTCTCCGAGCAGACGACAATGAGCACGGGCACTTCGGCCCAGGGGGTCCTTTCGGGAGCGCCAGCGCCGTACAACTGGGCGCCGAGCTCATCGAAGATTCCGCCGAGCCGCCGCTTCGTCTCCGCCTCGCGGATGACAATGAAGCGCCATGGCTGGACGTTTCGGGCGCTGGGCGCGCGGGTGGCAGCCTTCAGAACCTTCTCGATGGTCTCGTCATCGACAGGACGCCCATCGAACGTACGGATGGCGCGCTGCGTCGCGAGAAACTGCTCGAAATCCACAAAGTCCATGCCAATGCCTCCCGATAGTGAGGCCGATCATGGCCGACGGGGCCGCCGTTGGGTAGCCCGGTGTCAGGCGGAGATGAGTTCTATTTCGATGTCGAGCACTTCCGCATCGAGCCGCCACTCTTCGATTGCGGCCGCGATGGCCTGGGCCTGCTCATCGGCATGGCGCGAATCGTTGGAGATGACGGCGGCCGCGATGCTGGCGATGCCGGGCGAATCCAGGTCACCGGATTCCGCGACCGAGGCATTGAAGCGGTTGCGAAGGCGTTCGACCACGGACTTCACGATGGTGCGTTTTTCCTTGAGCGTGCGAGAGGGCAAACGGAGACGGACACGAAGCACGGCGATAGTCACGGAATCAGTTTAGCCAGTCGCGACGAAAATCAGGCGGTAAGCCGGACCGCTGCCGGCTCTGGCA
>JANPDX010000026.1:0-1712 GCA_031431695.1 Dehalococcoidia bacterium | reverse complement strand
GCCGCGCAAGCTGAGTTACAAAGAGCAGCAGGTGTGGGAGCAGATGGAGGCCGCGATCCTCAATGCGGAGCAAGCGCTGGCCGAGCGCGAAGCCACGGTGGAGCGAGCCTCGACTGCGGGCCACGTCGCGCTGACGGACGCATGTCGCGCCCTTGAGGAGGCGCAGCGAGCGGTCGAACGGTTGTATGCGCGCTGGGAGGAGCTGGAAGGCAAGAGAATCTAGCCACGGATCAAACACGGATGAAACACGGATAAGACAAATCAGTTTGCGTGCGTGGATTACTGGATTGGGTTCGTCTTATCCGTGTTCAATCCGTGTTTGATCCGTGGCTAGATTCTCTTCGCCCGCATGACGCCACTCGGGCGCTAAACAAATGCAAGGACCCATTCATGCGCACCCTCCATTTCGATTGCTTCAGCGGCATCTCCGGCGACATGACGTTGGCGGCCCTCTTCGACGTCGGCGTGCCGGTCGAACCCGTCCTCGCCGGCATCGCCTCGCTCGGGCTGCCGATCAAGATCGATGTCGAAAAGGTCAACAAAGGCGGCTTCGCAGCCACGCAGATCTTCGTCGAATTTCCCCAAGAGGACGAGCACCGCCACCTCGCCGACATCGAAGCCATCCTTGCCCGCGGCAACCTCACGCCCAGCCAGCGCGACCTGGCCTTGAGGATCTTCCGCCGACTCGCGGTCGCCGAGGCGGCGGTCCACGGCATTCCCGTCGATGAGGTCCACTTTCACGAAGTCGGCGCCCTCGACAGCATCGCCGACATCGCCGGCGCCGCCATCGCCATCGACCTCCTCGGCGTCGATCGCTTCACCAGCAGCTCGGTGGCGGTCGGCAGCGGCACGGTCACATGCGCGCACGGCGTCATGCCCGTCCCCGCCCCCGCCACCGCGGAGCTGCTGCGCGGCGTCCCGCTGCGAGCCTGTCCGATCAAGGCCGAGCTGACGACGCCGACGGGGGCCGCGATCTTGACGACCGTGGTGACCGAGTGGGTCGACGCGCCGGCGCTGACCATCGAGCGCATCGGCCACGGCGCGGGCCGCATGGAGTACTGCGCGCTGCCGAAGGTCGTGGGCGTGTTGGTGGGCACGCTCCCCTCCCCGGTAACTCGGGGAGTGGGGCGGGGGGTGAGGGCAGAACCGTCGGCGACTGATTGCTCAGCCCTCACCCCCAACCCCTCTCCCGGAGTACCGGGAGAGGGGCGTCTTTACGACGCCGACACCGCCTGGGTCCTCGAAACCAACCTCGACGACATCCCCGGCGAGATCGTCGGCTATGCGATCGAACGACTCTTCGCCGCCGGCGCCCTCGACGTGTGGACGACGCCGATCCAGATGAAGAAGCATCGCCCCGGCGTCATCCTCAGCGTGCTGACGGCCGACGCGAACCTCGACGTGCTGGAGGGCATCATCTTCCGCGAGACGCAAACGTTCGGCATCCGCCGCCATCGCGCCGAACGCCACAAGCTGAAGCGTGAAGCGATCACGGTCGAAACGTCGTGGGGCCCGGTGCGCTGCAAACGCGGCTGGACCGAGGGGAGCGAGCCGATCGTGACGCCGGAGTATGATGATTGCGCCCGCATTGCGAGCACGCACGGCATCGCGCTGGCGGAAGTTTACCGGGTCGTCGTGCAGACATATAAAAACGGGTAGACGTTTCTGATCTGCCGCTTGCGGCTTAGCGTTCGGAGTCGAGCCCGCGAACG
>JANPDX010000025.1:0-1617 GCA_031431695.1 Dehalococcoidia bacterium | reverse complement strand
GATTCGAGTTGGGGCAATTCGATGCACTGGCCTTTGCCGGTGCGGTTGCGGTAACGAAGCGCCGCCAGCATGGCCGTCACGGTGTGGCCGGGGTTGACGACGTAGTCAGGGTAGTTCGTGCCGATGCCAAAGGGCGGGCGATTGGGGAATCCGGACATTTCGCTGATCCCGGTGACAGGGGTGAGGACGGCGCCGAAGCCGAGGAAGTCGCGGTGCGGACCTTCCATGCCCTGCATCGGGGCATAGGCGGCGATGATGCGCGGGTTGATTTTCGCGATTTGTTCGTAGCGCAGGTTCCACTTGTCGATGACGCGGGGCGTGAAGTTTGTGAGGAAGATGTCGCACTTCTCGATGAGGCGGTAGCTAATTTCCTGGCCCTTTTCGGTATTGAGGTTGAGTTGAAGCGAGAGTTTGCCCACGTTGAAGTTGTTGAAGTAGCCCGAGACGTTGAAGCCGCCCTTGAACGAACCGTCCGGGTTCATGGGGAAGGGATGGGCGCGACGTAACCCGTCGAGCTTTGCTTCGGATTCAACGCGGATAACTTCGGCGCCAAATTGCGAAAGCGTGTTCCCGGCGATTGGGCCAGCTCCGAACCAGGAGAAATCACCCACGCGGAGGCCTTCAAGTGGTCGTTTGGTCATTTTAGGTCTCCCTCAGAGCGCAGCCAGTACGGCGTCGGTGTGTTCGCCAAGGCGAGGCGGCCGGCCAACGATGGCGGGCGTTTCGGACAGGCGGTAGGGCGCGCCGGGGAACTCGACAGGCTTGCCCACGGGTGGGTCCGGGAACGTCACGAACCAGTCGCGGGCGCGGAGCTGGGTGTTCTCGGCAAGGTCCTTCGGGGTGGAGACGATGCCGATGAGCAGGCGGCGCCCCTGGCCCTGCTCGTAGGCGTCTTTCGCCGTCTTGCCGGCAAAGAAGGCGGCGATGGTGTCGTTAATGTGCGGCAGGAGGGGGATCGCCCGGGCGCCCTCTGCTGGATCGCTCATCAATTGGGTGAGCCAGGCCATGTTCATGTTGGCGATGACGCCTCGGTAGGGTTCGTCGTCGAGGTCGCCTTGCATGCCTTCTTCGCGCATCCAGTCGAGGAGCTCGGGAAGGTCGCCACCGGCCGGGGCGATGATGAACAACAGAATGTAGCCGTCTTTGACCTTGAGCGTGCCCGAGCCCGGCAGACGAATCGGGATGGCGCCGAGTTCGCCGCTGCGGACGCGGTTCTTCTTCTGGAAATCCCACGTTTGCATCGCGGTTTCCTGCGACATCGAGACTGCTTCCTGGGCGGAGACATCGACCTGCTGGCCCTCGCCGGTGGCCTCGGCGTGGAGCAGCGCGATCATCGTTCCCTGGGCCGCATGAATGCTGGCGGAGACGTCTGCCTGGTGGCCATAGATCATGTTCGGCGGGTCTACCGCTTCGCCGGCGAGGGTCATGATGCCGCCCATTGCCTGGCCAACAATGTCCGAGGAGGCCCAGCCTGCATGCGGGCCGGTCTGCCCGAAGCCGGTGACCGAGGTGTAGACGAGCGACGGTTTTTTGGCGTGCAACCCTGCGTACCCGAGTCCGCGCCCGGCAAGATAGTCGACCGGGTAGTCCTCGAGGACGATGTCGGCGCTCAGGGCA
>JANPDX010000024.1:0-2419 GCA_031431695.1 Dehalococcoidia bacterium | reverse complement strand
CAAGCCCGCCACCCGCGCCATCATCTATCCCGGCGACGACGTTTGGCCCGACTTCTTCAACCGCAGCGGCTACTTCAACAAGCTGAACCGCAACAAGCGCGGCATCGTCCTGGACCTCGCGAAGCCCCGTGGCAAAGAGATGTTCCTCCAGTTGGTGAAACAGGCGGATGTCGTCCTCGAAAACAACGCCGCCCGCGTCATGGGCCAACTCGGCCTCGATTACGAGGCCCTGGCCGCCGCTAACCCCCGGATCGTGATGTGCTCGCTCTCCGGGTTCGGCTCGTCCGGTCCGGACCGTAACTACTCCGCCTACGGCAGCAACATCGAAACCAGTAGCGGCCTCGCAAGCCTCCTCGGCTACGACGAAAGTCAGTTCTTCGGTACTGGCAGCTTCTACGCCGACCCGGTATCCGGGAACCACGCCACGGTCGCGATCCTCGCCGCTCTGCACGCTCGCCGTAGCACGGGAAGGGGTCAATGGATCGACATGGCGCTGCTCGAAGCGGTCGAGCCGTTCATTTCGCAGGATTTCCTTCGCTATACCACTTCTGGCGAAATCCCGGTGCCGCGGGGATCCCAGTGGGGCGAGGGATACTTCCTCCAGGGCACTTTTCCGACGGCCGGAAAGGACTGCTGGCTCGCGGTGACGGTTCGCGATGAGGCCGAAATGACCGCGCTTGCCGGGCTCATTGGAAAGGCAACCGAAGACGCCCTTCGGGAATGGCTTCGGACCCGCAACCACCTCACCGCGGCCGAAGAACTCCAGGCGATCGGAATTCCGGCCGCACCCGTCATGGCGAATTGGGAACTCCTGGCCGACAACCACCTCAACGACCGCGGGTTCTTCGTGAGTGTCCGCCATTCCATTGCTGGCACACGCCAATTCCCCGGTTTCGCATGGCGCTTCGAAAACACGCCGGCCCAGATCTTCCGGGCCGCCCCTTCCTTTGCCGAACACAATGCCGAAGTGTTCGCTGAATTGCTTGGAATTGGGGCCACGCAGTTGGCGGACCTCGTCTCCGAGGGAGTCACCGGTGAACGCCCCATTTACGCGTCGGGGCCAGCGCTGTGACGCAGATACTCGTACTCGTGCCCCGCTCCGTCGTGGTTCCTCCACTTCCAGAACCAACGATGTTTGTGCATTTTCCGACCGCTTTCGATGCCGCGGTGTCGCTCAGGGCAACCAATGCCCCGGCCGTCCTCGTGACCGATGGACTCGACCCGGAGGACCTGGACATGCTCGCGGCCGCCCTCCGAGAGCGCACCGGGGCCTGCGTCGAGGTCCGCCTCGGACCCTGGGACGGCGAGACCCATTCCCCTGTGTCCGGCCTTTGCCGCGGGGTCATTTCCGGGTTCGGCCCGCACGGCATTCGCCGGGCGATCGAGTTCCTTGTCTGATGTCGGAAGTTGTTCCCCGCTTGTGAGTCTGTCCGGACCGGTGCCGAACTCTCCACTCCCTCCGCAGTGGGAGTGGGGTCGGGGGTGACGGCTAAGCGAACTCAACCGTGTGCCGCGTAGGTTCGAACCCCTTCATCAGCAACAGCCGCCGCGGCCTCAGGCAAAACAACATTCCAGATTCGGTGAACACCGCCGCCATCCGGTTCTTTTCGGCCAGTTCGGCCAGCAGCGCGGGATACGACGGATCGTCCTTCACCACCTCGCGGGCGAGCCCTTCGATCACCACACGGTTGAAGGACGCCCAATCGCCCCGGATGACCTCTCGATTGTCGACGAGGAACGAGACCTCGGGCGTTGCCGCGATATTCTTGGCGTGTTGCGGGCGGGCGTTGCTTCCGAAAAGCACCTCACCATTGGGCCTCAAGTGAAAGAGGACGAAGGTGACGTATGGCGTCCCATCTTCCCCGTGTGTCGTTGCCAGCGTGCCGCCCGGCTGATCGGCAGCAATCAATGCCGCTTCGTTCAAAATTTCGTCTCGTTCCACACTCCAGATTCTACGGCAGCCAGCCGTCAGTGCATGTGCGCCCCGCACGAGATAGCTCATTGCTCATTGGTCCTCCCTCATTGCTCAATACTCTTGTGACCCAGCCCGTCCGCCGCCACATCGAACAACCAACAGAAGAGGCCGGTAAACGCAACGGCTGCCTGATGTGGGGGGCCGTCCTCGGGGTACTGGTTGGCATCATGGTTGGCGTGTATGCCCTCCCGCCCGTCCTTCGCCATTACTACGGCGAAACGAAAGTCGCTGCCGATGAGTTCTATCGCGGTGATGGCAAGGCCATCCGTCTCACGAGCCTTGGCCAGGCGTCCGAACCGCTCGGCGAAGCTGCCGCCGGAATGCGCCGCGAGGACTTCTTCGCGTCCGTGGTCGTGGTCTCGGACGAACCATGGTCTGCTAAGGCTACCGACTTCAGCCTGGAGTTCGACGGCGTAAACGACTGGCAGCAGGCTATCGACGCAA
>JANPDX010000023.1:0-1788 GCA_031431695.1 Dehalococcoidia bacterium | reverse complement strand
ACACGGGCATCTGGCTTTCGGTGGAGCGGTTCCGCGAAGCCGGAACCCGAATCGCCGAAGTCGCAACCGAAGCGGGCCGCGACCCGGCCGAGATCGAGCTGGGGATGCAGTACTGGACCAGCGTCTCGGAATCGCGTGATGCGGCGCGGGACATGGTCTCGCGGGGCATGCAAGGCACGTACAAGCTGCCGTTCGAGCGTTTCGAGCGCTACACGCCGTTTGGCACGGCGGCTGAGGTGGCGGACTCCCTGGCGCCCTTCGTCGAAGCCGGGGCGCGGCACATCAATCTCATCCCGGTCCAGGAATCTCCGGAAGCCGTGATCGAGCGCGCGGCCGAGATTCGCGAGGCTTTGCGGGCGCTTTGCCGCTGAAGCCCGGCGCGCGCATCGACAAACACTGTCGCCGCGGCTGAAAATCCGTTCGTGGCGACGATTGCGGTGATTGGCGCGGGTGCGGTTGGCGGGTATTACGGTGCCCGGCTGGCGCAGGCCGGAAACGATGTCCGCTTTCTCTTGCGCCGAGACCTGGACGCGGTCCGGGAGAACGGGCTTCAGGTGTACAGCCACCTCGGCGACTTCCACCTGGATTCCGTAACCGCGGCCGGATCGCCGCACGAACTGGGGCAGGTCGACTGGGTAGTCTGTTCGCTCAAGGCGACGATGCTCGAATCCGCGCGCGACCTGGTTGCGCCGTGCCTTGGCCCGAACACCCGCGTCGTCGCGTTGATGAACGGGCTAGGAATTGAGCCGCGGTTCGCTGAGTGGTTCGGTGCGGAACGCGTTTTCGGTGGCATGGCTTTCGTGTGTATCAATCGCGGTGATCCCGGCGTGATCCACCACCTCGACTACGGTCGTGTGTCGATCGGGCACGTCCTGGACAACCCCCAGGAAAACGCACGGCTGGAAGCCCTCCTGACGGGTGCATCGATTGAAACGGTCGTCGCGCCGAACCTTAAGTACGCCCGCTGGGAGAAGCTCTGCTGGAACGTGCCGTTCAACGGCCTGAGCGTCGCCGGCGGCGGCATCGGCACACAGACAATCGTTCGGGATGCGGGTATGCGGTCGACCGCGGAAAGCGCGATGCGAGAAGTGGTTGCTGCGGGCAACGCCGATTTGGTGGCGGCTTTATCCGAGGCGCGGCTCGATCCAGACGAAATCGTGACCCGGATGTTCGGGCTCACCGAGAGCATGGGTGACTACCGCACAAGCATGGTGATCGACTATGTGATGGGCAACGAACTCGAAGTGGAAGCCATTCTTGGCAACCCGGTGCGGCGCGCCGGAGAGCTCGGTGTGCCGGTCCCCGCGATGGCAACGCTGTACTCTCTGGTGGCGAACGCGGACCGGGTTCGGCGTGGAATTCAGGGAGTGCTGAGCGCGGAGGACCTGGCGAAACCACGGGCTCGGTAGGGGCGGTGCCCCGGTGGCGATGGCGGCGTGGCGCGAGCGCCCCCGGTGGGGCGAGGATACCAGAAACGCGAGCGTTGTTTGAAGAAACTCGCCAACCGGATTAGACTCCGGCGCATTGCTGGAGGTGGACACGATGGAAGCTCGCGACATCCTGATTGATGGCGTTGACCAAATGACCGAGTGGCTCGACGGGGCCATCAAGGACCTTACGAACGACCAGGTAAACTTTTTGCCGGCAGGCAAGACGGTGAGCATCGGTTTCAACGCCTGGCATGTGATTCGCACCGCCGACAACATCACGAACTTTGTGCTGCAGGACCGGAAGCCGCCGATCTGGGTCGAAAAGGGGTACGCGGACCAGTGGGGCCTGCCTAAGGTT
>JANPDX010000022.1:0-8639 GCA_031431695.1 Dehalococcoidia bacterium | reverse complement strand
CACCGAGTAACCTGGTCAACGCGGGCGTGTGGATCTTCGAACCCGGACTCGTCGCTGAAATACCCTCCGGCGCTGTCCGCGTCGAGGAGACATTGTTTCCTTCACTCGTCGCACACCGCCGGGTGGTGCTTGGCTACGAGTTCGCCGGGACATGGGCGGACCTCGGTACGCCGGCACGCTATCTGGCGCTTTCGAAGGAACTCCTCCAGTTCCGCAACGAAATCGCTCCGGGTACCAGGCTCTCCGCGACCGCGAACATCTCGGGCACGGCGGTGGGGGAGGGCTCGCACATCGCAATGGGGGCTACGGTCCAATCGTCAATCCTCTGGGAAGGCGTGTTTGTTGGTCCTGGCGCTCACGTCAGCGATTCGATTCTTGCCGATAGTGTGACGGTCGGGGCGGGCGCCGTGCTCAGCGGCGTGGTCGCCGGGCGGGGCTCCATCATAGACGCCGGGGTAACCGTCCCGCCCGGAACGACGCTGGAACCGGACGCTCAGTATGATGGTGCCCGATGACGGAAAACCCGGTCCACTTCGGCACCGACGGCTGGCGAGCGCTTATCGCCGAGACCTTCACGTTTGAAAACGTGATGGCCTGTGCCCAGGCGACGGCTGACCATTTCGCCGAGACCTATGGCAAGGCGAAGCCCGTCATCGTCGGCTTCGACACTCGCTTCCTCTCTGAAGAATTCGCGCTCTCCGTTGCGAGGGTGTTCGCGGGCAATGACTTCCATGTCCAGCTCGCCGACAGGCCTGCGCCAACGCCGGCGCTGAGTTACCGAATCGTTGATGCAAAGGCATGCGGCGGCATCGTCGTCACCAGTTCGCATAACCCGTTTAATTGGAACGGCATCAAGGTGAAGCCTCACTACGGCGGCAGTGCCAGCCCGGAAATCGTTGCCGATATCGAACGTCGTGTGCCCGCAATCCTCGCATCGCCCGTTGCCGTGAAGCTCGCCCCCGCGAGTAGTGACCGAATCGTCCGCTTCGATCCGCTCCCCGGATACCTCGCGACGGTTGCCGCCAAAGTCGATATCCAGCGGCTGAAGTCCTCGGGCCTGCGGGTCGCGGTCGATCCCATGTACGGTGCCGGCATGGGCCTCTTCGAACGGCTCCTTGGTGGCGGGACAACCACCGTCACCGAGATCCACGGCGAACGCAATCCAGCCTTTCCCGGCATCCGCGCGCCCGAGCCGATTGAGTCGAACCTCGGCGCTTTCATGCAGCTCATGGCGACAACGAAGTTCGACATCGGCATCGCGAACGACGGTGACGCTGACCGCGTCGGCCTCGTGGACGAGGCCGGGCACTACGTTGACCAACTGCGTGCCTTCGCGCTGCTTGTGAACTACTTGCTGGGCGAACGCGGCCTGCGTGGTCCGATTGTGAAGTCGGTGACCACGACGAACATGGCCGCAATCCTCGCGAAACACTACGGCGTTGATCTCTACGAATCTCCCGTCGGCTTCAAGCACATCGGCCCGATCATGATGGACAAGGACGCGCTCATTGGCGGCGAAGAGAGCGGCGGATACGGATTCCGCGGCCACCTCCCCGAACGCGACGGAATCCTCGCCGGCCTGTATCTGCTCGACTACGCCGCCGCCACTGGCAAGGCGCCATCCGAACTGCTTCAACGGGTCTTCGATATCACGGGCGAACACTACTACGAGCGCCTCGACTTCGACCTCGAACCCGGTTCGAACGAGCGGTTCAAGGCCATTCTCGACGCCGCCCATCCAACGGAGATTGCCGGACATCGCGTCGTTGCTTCCGACCGCACGGACGGCTGGCGGTTCTTCATCGATGACGGCTGGCTACTGTTCCGATTGTCCGGCACGGAACCGCTCTTGCGCATCTATACGGAGGTCAAATCAGCCGCCCTGGTGCGGCAGGTCCTCGATGCGGGCAAAGCGATTGCCGGGTTGTCCGCGTGAGTCTTCTCGACAACCCTTCGACCTATTCTTTGGACGCCTCCGACATGTTCGGTTTCATTGCGCGGCTGGGTGAGGATTTCGAACGATCGTGGCACGCGAGCGAGTCCGTTTTGCTGCCCTGGGGGGCGGGCGCCGCTTCGAACCTTATCGTCGCCGGGGTGGGCGGCTCCGCCGCCGCTGGCGACTACCTTGGTTCGCTCCTTGCGAAGTCCGCCGCGATTCCATTCCGGGTGGTACGCGGGTATGCACTGCCGGTCTATGCAGGCCCGGCCACCCTCGCCATAGTCGCCTCGTACTCGGGAGAGACCGAGGAAGCGCTCGCCTGCTACCGCCACGCGGGCGCCGTCGGCGCGAAGCGAGTAGTCGTCTCCCGCGGTGGCAAGCTTTCGGCGCTGGCGAAGGCCGATGGTGTGACAGTTCTTCCGATTCTCGGGGAGTCTCCCCCGCGCGCCGCGCTGCCACACATGCTCGCGTCTCTCCTTCGTATTGCCAGCAGGCTCGGCCTCGCCGATATCGATGACCGTTCGGTTGGTGGGGCGGCTGCCGCGCACGAACGGCTTGTCGCAGGACACCTCTGCCCGGAAATAGCCTTTGAACATAACCCCGCGAAGTTGCTCGCCCGGGAACTCATCGGTGCGATGCCGCTGCTGATGAGCGCGGAGGCGCTTGGCCCTGCCGCACGTCGCGCCAAGAACCAGTTCGCTGAAAACGCCAAGACAATCGCGGCCTTCGAAGTGCTGCCTGAAGCCGGCCATAACTTCGTGGTCGGCCTTGATGGTGCGCCGACGGGCCCAGCGCTCGCTGCTTGCTCCCTGGAGTCACCGCTCGACGAACCCGGCGACCGTCGCCGGTTCGATGCCCTGGAAGGCCAGTTCGTGGCCGCCGGAGTGCCGTTCACTCGCCTTGTGACCAGCGGTCTTTCACCGCTCGCCGACCTCCTGGAGGCCACTGCCTATGGGGACTACATTTCGTGCTACCTCGCACTGCTCAAGGGGTTCGATCCTACCCCCGTGGATCAGATTACCCGGCTCAAGCGAGCACTCGCCGGGATGGGCGAAACGGTCATCGCGTAGCGGTATACTGAAATGATGACGAGGTTCGAGACGATCCTGGAGCAAGCACTAACGTTGGATGAACGGGAGCGTGAGCTCCTGGTCATTGAGGTGAGCCAGTCGCTGGGAGCCCCCGAAGCGGGCGGGTGGGACAATCCGGAGTTGATCGCCGAGTTGGAGCGCAGGGTGTTACACGCACGCCAAAATCCGGAGACAGTGATGGAGTGGGACGAGGCCGAGAAGGCAATCTTCGGCGACAACCAATATCCGTGAGAGTCGTCATCACCGTCGATGCCAGGGAGGAGGCGGCGGAAGCCGCCGTCTGGTTTCGGAGACAAGCTCCGAATACGGTCGGCGGGTTTCGCCGGCGCTTTCGGGAGCTTGCGCTGTTGTTGGGGCAACATCCGCTACTCGGTGCGAGAATCGGCGATACATCCTTCCGTCAGGTCAGCCTTGAGCCGTATCCCTATCGGGTGCTTTATGCGGTCGAGGACGAGACCGTAGTCGTGGCCGGCGTGTTGCATGAGTCTCAATCGATTGAGAGTTGGCTCAAACGCGCGGGACAGTAACCGCCTCGGTTCTATCAATCCACTTATGCCCCGGCGCGACCAGTTCGAGGGCTTCCCTGAGCCACGTTCGCTGGCGCCAATCGAACAGCGGCAGGCAGTCGTCGAAATCCTGCTCATCTTTCGGGCGAGGGTTCTTGCTCTTGAACAACAACTGCACCTCGGGCGCCAGGTAAGGCACGCCATCCTTCCGCCAGACAGCCGCTTCCATCGGGATGCTCAGTCGTTCGTCGCGGCGGTAGACCAGGTGGCCGGGCCCGCCCGGGTTGAGCATGAGTTGAAACCGCCACGAATCGCTGGCATTTCGTCGCGCCCAAATGTCGTGAACGTGCGCTGGTAAGGGGAGCGCGGAAGCCCACGGTCTCAGCGTGCCCGGCGGGTCGGCGCAGTGAAGTTCCCACTCCGCAAGTTGCGCCTGCACGAAGAGTTGGTCCGTGGCGAACAGCCCGACATCGATATCGTCATGCTCGCGCCGGTTGTCTTCCGCGAAGGCGTCGATCGCGTATCCGCCCGCAATCCACCACGGGACGCCAATCCCTTCCAGCAGTCTCACCACTTCGGATAAGGGAAGATGATCCCAGCGCCCCCACGGTGTGTCCTTAACGACCACTCGATCCAAAATCCCCAATCCGAAATCCGAAATCGTCTACGTTCCTTCTTGCCAGCTCGTCAGGTATTTCGCTTGCTCTTCGGTCAGATAGTCGATGCTGATGCCCATGGCATGAAGCTTTAGGCGAGCGATTTCCTGGTCTACTTCGTGCGGGATCTCGTACACCTGGTTCTCAAGCTTGGCGTGATTGAGCGCGATCCATTCGGCGCCGAGCGCCTGGTTCGCGAACGACATGTCCATCACCGCGGCGGGGTGGCCTTCGGCAGCGGCCAGGTTCACCAGCCGTCCTTCGCCCAGCAGGTAGAGTTTTCTCCCATCCTGAAGGCTGAACTCTTCCACCGACGCGCGGATTCGCTTCTTGCCCTCGCTCAGCGACGTGAGCGCCTTCAGATTGATTTCGCTATCGAAATGGCCGCTGTTGGCCATGATAGCGCCGTCTTTCATCGCATCGAGGTGGGCCCGGTCGATGACGTTGCAGTCGCCAGTCAGCGTGACGAAGATGTCGCCTTGCTTCGCGGCTTCGGCCATCGGCATAACGCGGAACCCGTCCATTACTGCCTCGAGTGCCTTCACCGGGTCAACCTCGGTCACGATAACCTGGGCTCCCATGCCCCTTGCCCGCGAAGCAACGCCGCGGCCGCACCAACCGTAGCCCGCGACAACGAAGTTCTTGCCCGCGAGGAGCACATTCGTCGCCCGGATGATGCCGTCAATCGTGCTCTGGCCGGAGCCCTAGCGGTTGTCGAAAAGGTGCTTGGTGTCGGCCTCGTTAATCGCGACGATTGGGTAGCCGAGCGCTCCATCGGCGGCCATTGCCCGCAGCCGGATTACGCCCGTCGTGGTCTCTTCGGTGCCGCCAACCACCCCGGGGAGCAGGTCGCGCCGATCCTTGTGGAGCACGGCGACTACGTCCGCGCCGTCGTCCATCGTGAGCTGCGGCGAATGCTCCAAGGCCTGGTGGATGTGCCGGTAGTAGGTCTCGTTGTCTTCGCCGCAAATGGCGAATGTGGGAATCCCGTACTCGTTTACCAGCGCCGCGGCGACATCGTCCTGGGTCGAAAGCGGGTTGCTCGCGGTGATGCGCAGGTCCGCTCCGCCGTCGCGAAGCGTCAGCGCGAGGTTCGCTGTCTCCGTCGTTACGTGCAGGCAGGCCGTCATGCGGATTCCCAGCAGTGGCTTCTCGCGCTGGAATCGCTCGCGAATGAGCTTCAGCACGGGCATTTCACGGGCTGCCCACTCAATCCGGCGGACACCTTCGGGCGCCAGGGCGTGGTTGGCGATATCACTGGGAACGGTCACGTGGATTCTCCTCGGCGCGAAACGTTTTGTGACGCACCTGAATTGCGATCAGTCGTGAAGTGTCACGAAGCTACCATCATACTTGCGCCCTCGGATTGCGGCACGAATCCGTCGAATGGATGAACCCAGGCCCGACGGGTCGCGGCGCGCGGCGCTGGCTTCCACCATCTGACAAACCTCCCGATACCCGAGCCGAGCGTATGCCGCTACGGCCGCCATGTTGGTTGGGTCAACCGTCAGCACGACATGGTCGCAGTACTCGAGCAGCGCTTCGGTTACCGCGCTTGTGGTGGCCGTGGCGTAGCCCTTGCCGCGGTAACCGGGGTGTGTGAAGACATTTCCCACCACGCCTACCCCCTCCTGGCGTGAAACTACATGCGTCCCGGCGATTGCCACCAGCCGCCCCTCCTCAACAATCCCGCGGTACACGCCGCTATCGATGTGTTCCGGGATGTAGTAACTGGTGCCGGCTTCGCTGCTGTACAGCCCGTTTACTTTTCGAATATCGATGCCACTCAGCACGGCCGTGTGTTGCGAGGTGACCGGGTTGAACTGGTCGCGTCGCACCGCCATCCGGATCATCGGCTGCTGATTGGCGAGCCGGTAGTATTTCCGCAGCACGTCCAGGTGCTGGGGTTGGCAGGTCGCGTACGTCTGTGCCGAACCAGGGTGGATAGAAAGGATGGCGGACACCGCGTCGGGATCACCGAGGACGAAGGTCGCGTCTCCGAGCCCGCCCCGGCTGTGCAGCACGAGTCCCGTGCCCGTCGTCCCTCGCGCGTAGAGCCAGCGTGTCCGCGGGAACAGCGCCGGTTCGAGTTGTCCCAGCGCATAGGCGGTGTACTCGACCCTGGGCGCGAGGATGGACCGGATTATGGAAATATCCGAGACCGGCTGCACGACGTAGTCCAGCCGCTGCCGGGCTACACCTTGCCACCGGACTTCGCGCTCGGCCATCTCAGCTATCTACCTCGAAATGCGTTAGTTCTCTGAATTGTCGGTAGCGTACTTCGACTTCATCACGTGAGAGGGTGAACAGGCGCGATGGACCAAATCCCTCGACCTGGAATGATGCGACCGTCGAACCGTAGATCATCGCCCGCCGAATTTCCCGAGGCGTGATTGCTGCGACTGAATCCAGATAGCCCATGAATCCACCCGCGAACGCATCGCCGGCGCCAGTCGGATCGACTACTTCTTCGAGCGGGAATCCCGGCGCGACGAAGTAGTCGCCCTTGCTCACGAAGGCAGCGCCGAACTCCCCGAGCTTGATGATAACTCCTCCGGCGCCCCCCTCAAGCAGTTTCCTGCCCGCCATCGCGATGCCCGGCGTACCTGCCAGTTCGCGCGCTTCGCTCTCGTTGATGGATACGAAGTCAGCCGCTGCCATGGCCTTCTGGAATTCCTCTCGGGAGCCATCGATGTAGAACTTGATGGTATCGACCATCGTCGCACGCACGTTCGGCATACTCGCGATGATGGCTTGCTGCCCAACCGGATCGCCCGCCGCAAGGAACGCTGATTGCGAATTCTCCCATCCCGCGGGAAGGCTTGGCGACCAGTCGGCGTTTACGCCCAGCACCGTTTCCAGGGTATCGCGGCTGTTCATGTCGTAGTGATAGCGCCCGGACCAGCGGCTTGTGGCGCCGCCCGGCACAACCTGCAATCCGGCAAGGTCGATCGGGAATTGTTCGAGGGAGCGCCGATGATAATCAGGGAAGTCCTCGCCCACCGCCGCAAGGAGCCTGACGTCGGTGAACAGCGCGGCCGCCATTGCCGCCGCGGGCGCCGAACCGCCAAGCACATCTTGCACCTTCGCAAACGGCGTTTCGATCTGATCGACAGCGACCCATCCCGTGATAAGCAGACTCATTCCGTGGTCTCGATCCTCCGCGCAAGGATTGGCGCAAGCCGTCGGCGGTTCTCGGCACTGATCGCCGCCGGCGCGGTCACCAGCGCGCTATCCAGCGCAAGCCGGCATCCGCACGCGTCCCGGCCCGGCAGCGATGCCGCGAGATGCTGGACGACAGACTGACAGACCGCCACGTTCTGCCGCAGTGTTTCGAACACCATGCGGGCGTCCACGGTTTCATGTCCGTCATGCCAGGTGTCATAGTCGGTCACGGCGGCGAGCAAGGCGTAACAAATCTCCGCTTCGCGGGCGAGCTTCGCTTCGGGGAGCGCGGTCATTCCAATGAGGTCGGCGCGCCACTCGCGATGCAGGTCGCTCTCCGCCCGCGTGCTGAACGCCGGGCCCTCCATCACCACATACACGCCATCCCGGTGTACGTTCGCACCCGATTCTTCGGCTGCTACTCGGGTGGCCAACCGTAGCGGCGTGCAAAAGGGCTCCGCGAAGGAAATGTGGGCGACGACGCCGTTCCCAAAGAACGTCTGAGGGCGCTGCCCGCTCGTCCGGTCAATCAACTGGTCAGGTGTCACCAGGTGGCCGGGTCGGTAGTCCTGGCGCAGGCTCCCGACCGCAGAGACCGCTAGCACGCGCTCCACACCGAGGCTCTTGAGCGCCCAGAAGTTCGCGCGCTGCGGGATTTCGGAGGGTAGCAACGCGTGCCCCTTGCCGTGGCGCGCCAGGAACGCCACCCGGATCCCCTCAAGCGTCCCAATCTGAATCGCTCCGCTCGGCGCCCCGAAGGGAGTGTCGAGCGAAACCTCTTCGATAGCTGTAAGGCCCGGCATCTCATAGAAACCCGAACCGCCAATAATTGCCAGTGGAATTGGAGGCGTCACGCAGACCAAGTTTACGCGCCCCATGCGTTATGGTGCTTTCAGGATGTCCGTGATAGTTGCGGCGTACGGCGGAAAGACTACTCCTGCCTCCGTGATGACCCCTGTTATCAGGTCTGCCGGCGTCACATCGAAGGCCGGGTTGTATGCGCCAACGCCGTCGGGCGCCCACCGAATGCCGCCAAACCCGCCCACCTCGGAGTCTGCCCGAAACTCGATGGGAATGAACGAACCGTCCGCGCAATTTGGATCGAAGGTGCTGCGCGGGGCTGCGATATAGAACGGCACCTCATGCCGAGCGGCCACGGCTGCTAATCCGTAGGTCCCGATCTTATTCGCCGAATCGCCGTTCATGGCGATCCGATCCGCTCCCGTGATGACCGCCTGCACTCGCCCTGACGCGATCAGCGAAGCGGCCGCCGTGTCCGGCA
>JANPDX010000021.1:0-2240 GCA_031431695.1 Dehalococcoidia bacterium | reverse complement strand
TTCACCCACGCAGTGGCCCGCGTCGCAAGACAGGCAAACGTCTCGATATTCGAGATTCGCCCCACCGATGAGTCCCTCGAGAGTGTGTTCTCGTACCTGGTGAAGCGATGATCGATATCACCATCGTGCGCCTGACCATGCGCCAACTGCTGGGCCAGAAACGCACGATCCTGATGCTCGGGTTCGCCCTCATCCCCGTGCTCATCTCGCTTCTTTTCCGCCTCAATGCGGACCCGATAGCAAACGATCCCCAGGAATGGACGGCTTCCGTGGCGCTCGCCCGGCTCGTGGTGGGCCTTACGCTTCCGTTCACCGCGCTCGTCTTCGGCACTGCCGCGCTCGGCACGGAGTTCGAAGATGGCACGGCCGTCTACTTGCTCTCGAAGCCGATCTCTCGCGTGACCATCGTCTTGTCGAAGCTGTTGGTGGCGTGGGCGGCGACCGCGATCGTTGTGCTTATCGCGGCGGTCCCGAGCGGGCTCATCGCCATATCGGGAGAACCCCACGAAGGCATCATTCTCGGATTCGCCGTCGCCGTGGTGTTCGGAGCACTTGTCTATTGTTCGGCTTTCATGTGGCTCAGCATCGCCACCAGCCGGGCGCTCATCGCCGGTCTGCTTTACGTGTTCATCTGGGAAGGCGTGGTCGTGAACCTCTTCTCCGGCGTGAGGCTGCTTTCGGTGCGGCAGTACACACTCGGCATCGCCGGGCAACTCATCTCCGCCCCGGAGCGCGTGTTCGACCCGCGCCTCAACGGGCCGCAGGCGGTCATCCTGGCGGCACTGGTGGTTTTCGTCGCGACGTGGTTTGCGGTCCGGGCGTTGGCCCGGTGGGAAGTCGGCGAGTCGAGCTAGCCTCCGGCCAACTTCGCCTTGTGCCCCAGCGCAAGCATCCGTTCGAGTAAACGTTCGCGCTGGTCGCCCTGGAGCACGAGTGTCCGGCCTTCGCGCGATCCACCCGTGCCGCAGTGCTGCTTCAGGCTCTTCAGGAGCGCGTCCAGATCGGCGTCGGACCCGGGAAGGCCCGTGATCGTCGTTGCCGTTTTGCCCCCGCGGCCCTTCTTGTCGCGCTGAATACGTATCACGCCGTCGTTCGGCACCGTACTTGAGGGTGTACCGGGCTGCCGCCCTTGCGCCTGGCGGGCCACGGCGGGCCGCGTGCCGCGGACTCTGCCACCGTCGGTGGAATAAACCAGGCGCGAGTTATCGCCGGGACCGGTCATTTCCCGGTCTTCGCGCCAACCTTCGCGCCGAGTTCGTGGAGGACGCGCCGGTACTCGACGATCGTGTGGGCTGGAAGATGGTTTTCTCGGAGTTGGCGGGCGATGTCGCCGCGGGAAGGTTTGTAGCCGCGCGTTTCCAGCGTTGCAAGTTCGGCACCGGCGATGGCGAAGTACTCTTCCAGCCCGCGCGTCGCGGTGCTCATACGCGAGACCACGTTCGCCCGGTTCGCCTCCACGTTCGCCGCTTCGCCGCCACCAAGGTGGGCAAGGAAGTCTTCGAACTCGGCGTCGCTCATGCTCGCGGCTGCCTGGCCGAGCTGCTCCCTGAAACGTTGCGCCCGCTCTTCCGGGGCGCTGCCGCCGGGCACGAGCCTGACAGAACTCTGCAGACCGGCCTCGAAGCGCAACGCGCGGTCGCTCATCAGGCGCAGCCGCTCGACTGCCGTGTTCAGGCGCGAAACGTGAGAAATGTAGGCGTCGTACGGCGACCCGAGTTTCCAGACCATTGCTTGGATGCCCATCGGTGTTCCTCCAGTTAGCGGTCGTTGCCCCCGCGCAGGAAATCTTCCACATCACGGAGGATATCGTCGGCGGATGGGAGCTCTCCGCCCTCTTCGTCTGCTGGCTCCCCGTCGTCACTTTCGCCGAAGTGCTCTTCGAGTGTACGAACATATGCGCCGATCTGGTCGTCCCCGCGGGAAGCTTCATCGACGCGTGCCAGGAACCGCGATACTTCTTCGTCAAGGTCACCCATCGGGGTCGCGATGCCGATCACGGGTTCGAGCGCCCGCAACAACGCGATGGTCGCGGCAGGGTTTTCTTCGACGTTCAGGTAGTGAGGTACGCCAGCCGCCAGTGAGATCAACCCGACGCCGCGGCGCCGCAGCGAATCGTGGATCACCCCGAGGATGCCGGTCGGGCCCTGGTACAACGACCGCCCGAGCCCGAACCTGGCCGCCAGCTTCGGATCGGCCGATGAGCCGGTCACCGGAATTGGCCGCGTGTGCGGCGTCTGGGC
>JANPDX010000020.1:0-11718 GCA_031431695.1 Dehalococcoidia bacterium | reverse complement strand
ACCTTCTTGCCGAACTCGATGAACGCGTCCCGGTAGGCCTCGGGGGTCCCGTAGTAATCGAGATGGTCTGGTTCGACGTTCGTGATGACGGCGATGTCGGGGGCGTATTCGTGGAAGGCGCGCTTGTACTCATCGGCTTCGACGACGCAAACCTCGCCCGTGCCCCATGACGCGTGGCCGCCGAGGTCGAGGCTTTCGCCGCCCAGGAGGTACATCGGTGCGCGTCCGGCGCGCACGAGGATGAGTGCGATGAGGCTCGAGGTTGTGGTCTTGCCGTGTGCGCCGGCGACCGCGATCACGCGTTTGCCTTCCATGAGCTTCGCGACCATTTCGGCTCGCAGGAGGATGGGAATGTCGCGCAGGCGGGCTTCGGCGAGTTCGGGATTGTCGTCAGCGGCGGCGGCGGTTGTGACGACCAGCGCCGTGTCCAGTGGCACATTCTCCGCTGAGTGACCGTAGGCGACGGTCGCGCCAAGGCCGATGAGCTTGTCGATCATCGGCGAAGGGCGGATGTCACTGCCTGAAACAGCGACCCCGCGTTCGAGCAGGAGCTGGCCGATGGCGGACATATGCATGCCGCCGATACCAACGAGATGAACCGGCCCCTTGATGTCGCTCATCTTCGTGCGACCTCCAGGACCACGGCCGCGATCGCATCGGCCGCGCCGGGGCGGGCGAGTCCGCGGGCAGCGGCCCGCATGGCATCGAGGCGGGGCGAGTCATCGAGTAAACTCACGATGGTGGTCAGTAGCGTGCTTATGTCAGCTTCCTCAACGATGACCGCCGCGCCGCCATTGGCGAGCCAGCGAGCGTTGTTGCGCTGGTGTCCGCCGGCATAGGTAGCGGGGATGAGGATCGAGGGGAGCGCCGCGGCAGGGATTTCGCCGAGCACGGAGGCGCCGGCCCGAAACACGCCCAGGTCGGCAGCAACCATGAGCTCCGGGAGGTCGTCCCGGAACGCCGCTGTGTGGTAGCGCTCCCGTGAATCGGGGGAAAGCGCCTCCCGGACGGCCTCGGCGGCGGCGAGGCCCGCGGGGCCTGTGACGTGATGAACGACCGCGGCGTGAAGCAGATCGGGGAGCGCGCCAAGGACGGCCTCGTTGATAGCAGTCGCGCCCTGAGTCGCGCCGGCAATGACAACGAGCCGGTCAGACGGGAGGATAGCGAAGCTCGCGCGCGCGGATTCGCGAGGGGTGGAGAAGAAGCTCGCCCGGACGGGGTATCCGGTCACGACCGTCTTCTTGCGCGGAAGGAATACGAGGGCGGCTTCGGTGGTGGTCGTCATGCGGGTTGCGAGCAATTGTTCGGCTTTCACCGCCCAGCCAGGCTGAACGTCCGGCAGGTAGACGACGAGCGGCATGCGAAGCACCCTGGCGGCCAGGCTGCCGGGGAAACTGCCATAGCCTCCGGTGCTAAAGACAACATCAGGCTTGAACTTGCGGAGTGCGCGAAGAGCGGCGAAGGTCCCTCGAAGAAGCCGCCAGGCGGAACGCATGAGGCCGGCCGGGCCACGCCCACGCACGGCCGCGGAAGGCACGCCAACGAAGCGGACGCCGGCCTTCTCAACGCGGACGCGTTCTCCCCGGTCTTCCGGGCCGAAGAAACACACGTCGGCGGTACCGCCCAGCCGGGCTTGTACGGCCTCCATCACGGCCAGTGCCGGGATGATATGGCCCCCTGTGCCGCCGCCGGTCAGTGCAAGTCTCATTCTTCCGACTTCCTTCGGACGACGCGGCGGCGGGTATCAACCGGATGCTTGTCCAGGTATCTGCCCCGGTCGTTGCCAAAGCGGGAGATGCTGATGAGCAGGCCCATCGCAAGCAGGACCGAAACCATCGAGTTCGAGCCGTAACTGAGGAACGGCAAGGGGACACCGGCGAGGGGAACGACGCGGGTGATTCCGCCGATATTGAGCAATGCCTGGATAGTGACCCAGGTGGTCACACCGGTAGCGATCAGCCGGCCGAAATCATCCCGCGCACGGCTGGCTATCTGGAAGCCACGAACCATGAGGATCATATAGAGAATGATGATGGGGATGGTGGCGATCAGGCCGGCCTCTTCGCCGATGATCGCGAAGACACCGTCGGTGTGGCTTTCGGGGATGTAGAAGAACTTGGCGCGGCTGGCGCCGAGGCCGAGGCCGTGGATTCCGCCGTTGCCTATGGCGATGAGCGATTGAAGCGTCTGGAAACCGTTGCCGTAGGGGTCGCTTTCAGCGTTGAAAAAGGCCGTCAGGCGCTCCATCCGATAGCCGGCTGCCGTCGCGAGGAAAACCATGCACACGATCCCGGACGTCCCGAGCGCAAACATCTGGGCGAAGGACGCCCCGGCAACCCAGAACATCGTTACCGTTATGACGAGTATGATCAGCGTGGAGCCGAGGTTCGGCTGGAGCATAATCAGGAAGCTGACGGAGCCAATGATCATGACGAACGGCAGCAAGCCGTGCTCGAAACTTCGGACATCGTCGCGTTTTGATGAAAGCCATGCGGCCAGGTAAATGATGACTGCGAGCTTCGCGAACTCGGCAGGCTGAATGGTGAGTTCGCCGACACCGATCCAGCGACGCGCGCCACCGCCCTGGACACCGATGACGAGGACCGCGAGGAGGGCAATGATTGTGGCCGCCATGATCGGCACAGCCATGGGCCGCAGCCATGAATAGTCAAGGCGGGCCATCATAACGAGCAAGACGGCGCCGACGGCAGCCCAGGCCACCTGGCGGACAATGAAGTGATACGGGTCGCTGAAATCGACGAGGCCAGTCACGAAGCTGGCACTGTAGACGACAACGAAGCCGATGAGCGTGAGCACGATCGTCAGCAGAATGATCGCATAGTCCGGGCGTCCCGAAGCCCAGCGACCGGTTTGGTGCGTGGTAGCTATGGCGACACCTCCGGGGAGAACCCTGGCAAGGCGCGGACCAATTGGCGGAACGTTTCGCCGCGTGCTTCAAAGTTGGGATATGCGTCGAAGCTCGTGCCCGCGGGCGAGAACAGCACTACATCGCCCGGCTGGACGCGGGAACTCGCCGCGGCGACGGCCTCTTCAACGGTGGTTACGAGGGTGCAATCGGCGACCGCCTCTTTCATGGCGCCATGAAAGAGCGGCCCGGCTTCGCCAAAGCAAACGACCGCCCGGCAGCGGCGGCGGGCAAGCTCGCGAAGGCCGTCGAGGTCGAGGTTTTTGTCGCGGCCGCCCATCAAGAGAATGACGGGCTCCTTGAACGCACGAAGCCCGGCGATCGCCCGTTCGGGGCTTGTGGCGATGCTGTCGTTCACCCACGTCACGCCGGCAGCGTGCCCCACGACTTCGAGGCGGTGCGGGACGCCCGCGAAGGAGCGGATGGCGGCGGCCATGGCGTGAACCGGCAGTCCAGCCTCGGCGGCGATGGCGCAGGCCATGGCCACATTAGCAAGATTGTGCTCGCCTCGAAGCAAGATTTGAGCTGTCGGGATAACGCCAATCGGGCGCGATCCGATCCGAATCACCACCTCGTCGCCATCGACCCATGCTCCATCACCGGGCACTTCGTTGCGGATGGAGGTGCGGATCAAGCGGCCCTTCACGGAGGCCATCAGTGCCCGGCTGGTGTGGTCATCGGCGTTCAAGACGGCGGAATCGGCGCGTTTCTGAAAGGCGAGAATGTTGCGCTTCAACCCGACGTATTCGTCCCAGCTGAATTGATCGAGATGGTTTGGGGTGATGTTCGTGACGGCCGCGATATTCGGCGAGCGGTCCGTGTATTGGAGTTGGGTGTGGCTGATTTCAAGAATGACCGTGGTCTCGGGGGTGATTTCGTCCAGGCGGGCGAGCAGGGCCTCACCGATGTTGCCGCCAACGATGCTGTTGATCCCGGCTTCACGGGCCATTGCGCCGACCAGTGCGGTGGTCGTTGACTTTCCGCTGGAGCCGGTGATGCCAACAGTTCGGCCTGGGCAAAGCTGAAGGAACAGCCGCATCTGGGACGTAATGGCGATGCCGAGTTCCCGAGCGCGCACGACGGCGGGGTTATATCGAAGGATTGACTGGGAGATAGCGACGATGTCGTATCCGGCCGGATCGATAAGGGGTTCACCAGTGACCAGCCGCTCGAGGCCTTCGGGGGCGGTTGCACCGGCGGCGGCAAGCGCCGCCTCGGTGCGGGTGTCGCTGATGGTTACGGCAGCGTCATTCGCGAGGAGCCACCGCGTGAGGTCCCTGCCTTCGATGCCGAGCGAGTACACGAGCACGCGCTTGCCACGAACTTCTGGGGGGGCGGAAAGAAGGGCGCCGTTGGTTGCAGGCATTAGTCCGGCACCTCCAGGGCAAGGGCGACACCGGCCATGGCGGCCACGATCGAGATGAGCCAGAAGCGCGTAACAATCTGGGTTTCGGTCCAGCCGATTAGTTCGAGGTGGTGGTGGAAGGGCGCTCGCCGGAAGAGTCGCTTCCCTCCACTGAACTTAAAGTAGCCGATCTGAAGGAGGTTGCTGCCCATTTCCGCGACGAAAACGATGCCGATCACCGGGAGGAGAAGCCACTGCCCGGTCATCAAGGCGATGACCGCGAGGGACGAACCAAGAGCGAGAGCGCCGGTATCGCCCATGATCACCTGTGCTGGATGGGCGTTGTACCAGAGGAAACCCAACGTGGAGCCCGCGATGATGAACGCGAACGTGGCTACGAATTCCTGGCCCTGGATAAAGCCGACGATGCCGAAAGCGATGAAGGCGATGAGGGTTGTGCCGCCAGCGAGGCCGTCGGCGCCGTCTGTCACAGCGACGGCGGTCGTTGTGGAAACGATGATTGCGGCGGCAATGGGAATGTAGAAGAGGCCGAGTTCGTAGCCGCCCACGTAGGGAATGTTGATCGACTGCACTTCGATGTACTGATAGAGCACGATGGCTGCCGCCAGCCCAAAGAGAGCCGTGAAACTCATCTTGAAGCGCCAGGAAAGGCCCTTTTGGGCGCGGTGCTGCAAAGTGCCCAGGTCATCGACGAAACCGGCTGCCATGGAGACGCCAATCATCCCGAGGGGCAGCAGGATCGACCGGTGGTCCCACCAATCCACGGCGACGGCGGTTACGAAAAAGGTAGGCAGCCAAATTATGAAACCGCCGAAAGTCGGCGTACCGGCCTTCTTCTGGTGCTCTGGGAGGTACTCGCTGATCTCCTTGCCGATCTTCTGGCGCCGGAGGTAGTTGACGATGGGAGTGCCGATGAGCACCGCGACAAAGAAAGTGGCGGCGCCGGAGAAGAGGGCATGAATCACGGTGCAGCCTCCAGGATGGGGAGGATGGTCTCGAAGGCCTCACCTCGGGACGCCTTCACGAGCAAGGTGTCACCTTCGCGAAGGAGGGAAGCGACTTCGGCGGCGGCGTCCTCCTTCACCGGAAACCAGCGCACGTCAGCGTGACCGGCCGATAAGGCGGCATCGGCGAGCGGCCGGCATGACTCCCCGGTACAGACAAGGATGTCGGATGTCGCGGCGGCAACTTCCCCGGCCTTGCGGTGCTCGGGGACTTCGAATGCGCCGAGTTCAGCCATGCGGCCGAGCAGCGCGATGCGGCGGCCACCGAGGCTGCCAAGCATCCGAAGCGCTCCCGCCAGTGACGCGGGCGACGAGTTGTAACGGTCGTCGATGATGGTCGCTCCTGACGAAGCCTTGAAGATGCGCGCACGTCCGGCAACAACCGTGCGCTCGGCGGCGGATGCGGCGCCGCGGAGGTTCATTCCCAGGGCGAGGCCGGCCGCCATGGCAGTGAGTACGGCTGGGACGGTGTGTTCGCCGGGAAGTGGCGCGTTAACCCGCTCGGTCGTTTCAGCGAAGTGGACGTCGAATGAGGTGCCGGAAAGGCCCCGGCTCATGACGGGGCCCCGGCGAAGAGTGGCGCGCTGGGATTCGCCGAACGTGATGATGTGGCAGCGCAACTCGGGGACGACAGCTGCGACCAGGGGATCATCAGCGTTCAGAATTGCTGTGCCGGAGGCCGGCAGGCCGCGAACAAGACTGAGTTTCTCTGCGGCGATGGCTTCGATACTGCCAAGTTTGGATACATGGGTGAGGCCGATATTGAGGACGGCGGCAACTTCGGGAGCGGCGATGGCGGCGAGTTCGGCGAGTTCGCCCTTGCTGTCCATGGCCATTTCGAGGACCGAGACCTGGTGGTCGCGCCGAAGACTCATAAGGGCGAGAGGGAGGCCCTCGCGGCTGTTAAAGTTTCCCGCGCTGCGGTGTGTTTTGAAACGTTGCTCAAGGAGGCCCGCCGTAAATTCCTTCGCCGTAGTCTTACCAACCGTGCCAGTGATACCCACGACGCGTGGATTGCACTCGACTCGCCACGCGTGAGCGAGTTCGCCCACGGCCCGGGTGACATCCGGCGCGACAACGATGGTTGCATCGGGCCATTGACCAATGGGCTGGCGGGAACAGACAACCGTGGAAGCGCCGGCCCGGAGGGCTTCTTCGATATAGTCGTTGCCATTGACGGACTCGCCGGGAAACGCCGCGAAAAGGTCGCCGGGTCCGACCGTTCTGGAATCGGCGACGCCTCCCGTGATCTCCCGCTCGACGCCGAAGGCCACCCGGTAGCCGCGCGCTTCCATGGCCTTCACAACGAACGTGGTTGTTAGTGCGACCGTCATCGAGAGACCGCCAGGAAGCCCTTTTCGGGCCGTACGCTGAGATACCGGAGAGCGTCATCGGTGAGTTGGGCGAAAATGGGCCCCGCGGCCTGCGTGCCGGTCATAAGATCCTGGTTCTGGTCGATCTTCACCAGCACGAGGATCCTGGGGCTCTCAACCGGAGCGAATCCGATGAACGAGGCGATCTGCGTTTCATCGTTATAGCTGCCCCAAACGGGGACGTTCGCCGTGCCGGATTTACCACCGGCGGTGTACTTGGCCGGGTTCCGGCCCCAGCCGTCGGGGTCCTGGCTGATGACCTGGCCCAGCATCCGCCTGATCGTGTCGCTGGTGGCGGTAGAAATGGCGCGGCCGACAACCTGGGGCGCGACTTCGGTACGGGTGCCGTCGGGCCGGACGTGGGCTTTGACGATGTGCGGGGTGATAAGGCTGCCGCCATTGATTGCCGCGGCCACGGCCTGCATCATCTGCATCGGTGTGACGCTGATTGACTGCCCGAAGGACTGGGTGGCGACATCGACCGGAGAGTATCCAGCGTCTTCTGGCCGCCGGAAAATGCCTGTCGCCTCGCCCTGCAGGTCAACACCGGTTGGTTTAGCGAAGCCGAAGCGGATCAGGTAATCCTGGAACGCCTTCGTCCCGAGCTTCTGCTGCATAAACACCGCGCCAGTGTTGATTGAGTTCTGGAGGACCCCGGTCATCGACTGGAGACCGTAGGAACCGCTATCCCAGTTGAGAAGCCGGACGTTTTCGATGTAGACCTCGCCGTTGTCGAAGTAGGTGGTGTCCGGGCTGACGACGCCGGCATCGATTGCCGAAGCGGCGGTGATGATTTTCATCACGCTGCCGGGCTCGTAGAGGTCAGTCACGGCGCGGTTGCGCAAACTGGAGAGCGATTCTTCGCCTCCACTATCGAGCTCCGCTTGGAGGGTGCTGTACTTGAGACCAGGGGTCGTCGCGAGGGCAAGGATCTCACCGCTCATCGGATCCATGACGATAATCGACCCTCCCTTGGCGCGATGCTTGGCGATGGCCTCGGCAAGGCGGGCTTCGGCGAGCTGCTGGAGGTAGCGATCAATCGTGAGTACGAGGTCTGCTCCGCGCTTCGGTTCAGTGGTGCGAAACTCGCCGAAGGGGATGGGGTCGCCCCGTGTATCGCGTTCGTAAACGGCGCGCCCGGGAGTGCCGCGAAGGACCTCGTTGTACTGGGACTCGATACCGGACAACCCATCGTTGTCCGTGCCGATAAACCCGATGACCGACGCCGCAAGATCGCCTTCCGGGGTAATCCGGACGGTGTTGGGGAGCGCGACCACTCCGGTGATTCGGGCCCTGATGATCGCAATGCCCTTTTCATAGCTAAGGTCGGTCTGAATGCGCGCATCGGCCGCGCCCGCGGCACGGACGGTTGCTCGCAGTTCAAGCGGGTCGGCCTTGATCAAGGCAGCGAGTTGTTGTGACGCCTTCAGGGCACTCGCATCATCTCTCCACGCGCGGGGACTGACGTAGATATCCCATGTATCGACACTGGTTGCGAGCAGGCTGCCGTTTCGATCGAGGATGGATCCCCGGCGAGCATAGATAGTGTCGTCGCCGAGGAGTTCGCGCTGCGCCCGATCCGCATAGTCCGCGTGCTGAAGAACCTGGATCTGCACGAGGCGAGCACAAATGACGAGCGCGAACAAGCCGAATGCAGCGGCGGGAAGCCAGACACGGCGGGTGCCTTGCGCTGTGGTTTGCGCCATTCGAACGCGCCTCCGGCCCTTCCGAGAAAGGGCGATTTACGGCTGCCCTAGGGCAGCCAGCTCACGAGCGACTTCCACCACGGAGATGGGCCGGGCTTCGGGGGCTCGACCCGGGGGAGATACTCCGAAGGAAGTTTTGCCGGCGCTGGGCCGGGCTCGGAAACCGTGACGTAGATGGGATCGGTGATCGGCGCAAGGCCGATTTCGAGAGCCCGCCGCTCGATTCGGGTGTAGGAAGTGAGTGAGGCGACTTCACTTTCGAGGACACCGATTTCGCCGTTGAGCTGGACTTCCTGGCGTTGTGAGGCCTGGAGATCGAAGCCGCGACTGGTTGCGAGGCTGTTCTGCACGACGGGGAGCACCGCGCTCATCGCGGCGAGACCTATCGCGAGTGCAAACCACAGATTGAGGCGGCCGCTTGGAACCGGGAAGGGAATCCCGTGACCGGGACGCCGAAGCGGGTGATTGATCGCTGCCATGGTTAGCCGATCCGTTCTGCGACACGGAGGACAGCGCTGCGCGATCGGGGGTTGGCTGCGACTTCCCCTTCGGAAGGGAGGACAGCTTTGCGAGTCAGTTCGCGCAGAGTGGCGTGATGGCCACACCTGCAAACGGGAAGACCCGGCGGGCAAATGCAATCGCTGGATTCACGACGGAAGAACTGCTTGACGATGCGGTCTTCCAAAGAGTGGAAACTGATGACGGCCAGGCGGCCTCCATGCGAGTTTCCAGAGCCGAGCAGGCTGCAGGCGAGCGGCAGAGCCGTGTTGAGGATGTCGAGTTCCCCATTAACACGGAGCCGGAGCGCCAGGAAGACTTTGGTGGCGGGGTGAATATGGGTTTGTCTCCTGGAACCCCCCACAGCCTGCTCGACGGATCTGGCCAATTCCCATGTCGTGCGCAGGGGCCGGGCAGCGACGATCGCGCGAGCGATACGGCGTGACTGGCGCTCTTCACCGAGTTGGTAGAAGAGATCTGCGAGCGACGTTTCGTCCCAGGTGTTGATGATTTCCTCGGCAGTTATGCCGCCAGACCGCGGATCCATCCTCATATCAAGGGGGCCTTCGAGCGCAAACGCGAAGCCGCGCCGAGCTTCCCCAATCTGGAAGGATGAGATTCCGAGGTCCATCAGGATGCCATCGACATCATGGAACCCCTCCCGTGCTGCCACTTCGGCGAGTTCACGGAAGTTCGCGTGGACGAATGTGACCCGTCTCCCAAACGGAGCCAATTTCGCACGCGCGAACTCCAGTGCTTCGCTATCCTGGTCGAGGCAGAGGAGGCGGCCGGCTTCGCCCATGCGGGCGGCGATCGCGGAACTGTGTCCGCCGAGGCCGGTGGTGCAATCGATATAGGCGCCGCCTTCGCGGACGTCGAGGTACTGTAGAGTTTCGTTGAGTAGTACGGGGATGTGGACGGGGGGAGGCAATGTCATGACAACCACCTTATGCCCCTCCTGGCTTCGTCGGCGTCAGTCGCTCCATGGCGCGTTCCTGGGCACGAACCCGGGCGGCGCGCCGTTCGGGTTCGCCGGCCGCGAAGGTGGCGCGGTCCCAGATCTCCAACTTGTCGCGCATCCCGACAACGGTGACGTCTCGGACGATACCGGCGTGCTTGAGAAGCACCTCCGTGAGGCCAATTCGGCCCTGTGCATCCTTCTGCGTTGGCTCTGTGCGCCCGTAAAAGTCGCGGCGCGCATTTTCACCGTCGGTCGTTGTCGCAGCGAACGCTTCGATCTCGGCGGCGGCCGTTTCCAGAGACTCTTCGGTGTAGAGAACAACGCACGGGTCTATTCCGGCGTTGAGGTATCCGCCGGCGGCGAACGCAGCGCGGAAGGCCGGCGGGATCGGTACCCTCTTCCGGTCGTCCAACTGGTAATCGGTCGTGCCGACGAACAACATCGCCTGGTGCCTTCATGGGTGCGGGACAGATACCCCGGTATTGGGTGGACTATGGGTTTGTACCCCATTTATCCCCCATTCACCCCATCGGGATAGTAGGGCTCTCCCCGAGGGGTGTCAATCGGGAATTTGAGGATTTACCTGGACGGGCTAAATGCGCGTCGGCGCCGTTGGAGAGACTGGTGATACGATCGCTGCCGTGGCACGTGTGGCGGTACTAACGGCATCAGACAAAGGTTCACGCGGGGAACGGCCCGATGAGAGCGGCCGGACGATCGTCCGGATGCTGCTCGAAGCTGGCCACGAGGTGATGCGCCAGGACATCGTGGCCGACAATCGCTCCCTGATCGCCGCACACTTGAGAGTCTGGGCCGATGACAACATCTGCGACGTGATTATCACCACCGGCGGCACGGGGCTTACGGAACGCGATGTCACCCCAGAAGCGACGCGTGACGTGGCACAGCGGGAGGTGCCCGGGATCGCCTATGCGCTCGTGGCAAACGGGCTGCAACACACGCCCTATGCGGCCCTCTCCCGCGGGCTTGCGGTGACTCGAGGGAAGACCCTGATCGTGAACCTTCCCGGGAACCCAAAAGCGGTTGTCCAGGGCATGGATGTGCTGTTGCCACTGCTTTCGCATGTCGTCGAACTTCTCGAAGGACCCGTGGAACACGGACTCGACGGCCAATGAGAATCGACGTCTTGACGCTGTTCCCGCTGGCCTTCGAGGCCGGCCCACTGGACGTTTCGATCATCAAGCGGGCGCGCGCGGATGGGCTGCTCAATCTCCAGATTCACGACATTCGGGAGTTCGCAACCGACAAACACCGTTCCGTCGATGATTCTCCGTTTGGGGGAGGCCAGGGGATGGTGATGCGTGTCGATGTCCTGGACCGGGCGCTGGAGCATGTGCGTGAACTTGATGAGGCGCCGTGCCTGGTTGTCTTTCTTTCTCCCCAGGGCGAGGTGTTGAACGACCGTCTCGTCAGGGAGTTGGCAACGCGCGAACGGCTCGTCCTCGTCTGCGGGCGCTATGAAGGCGTTGACCAGCGGTTTGTTGAGCATTGCGTGGACCGCGAGGTTTCGATCGGCGACTACATCGTCACGGGGGGCGAGCTGCCGGCGATGGTAGTGATCGACGCGGTGACGCGACATGTGCCGGGGGCACTCGGGGACGAAGTCAGTCCCGAAGAGGAATCGTTCGCCGACGGCTTGCTCGAACATCCGCAGTACACGCGTCCCGCCGAGTACAAGGGCTGGACGGTGCCAGACATTCTGCTGAGTGGGCACCACGCGAAGATAGAACAGTGGAAGCGGGAACAACGGGAACTGCGGACGCGGGAGCGGCGTCCGGACCTGATGAAATAGTCGTCAGGCTTCGGTATCGACGAAGAGGTCGGCTACCGGGATGGTCAAACCTGGCAAGACATCCTCGCCGG
>JANPDX010000019.1:0-10079 GCA_031431695.1 Dehalococcoidia bacterium | reverse complement strand
ATCACGCTTTCCCGCCGTCAGCAAACGGCTGCATCCTGAACCAACCACACGGAGACAAGCACCGATGGAACGCGAACGCACACTTTTCCTGGTAAAGCCCGATGCGATGCAGCGAGGCCTCGCGGGCGAAATCATTCAGCGACTGGAACGCCGCGGCCTTCGGATCGTGGGGCTCAAGCTGATGCTCATCCCTCGGGCGACAGGAGAGAAACACTACGGCGAGCACAAGGGCAAGCCGTTCTATGAGGGACTGGTCGATTTCATCACGAGCGCTCCGGTGATCGCCGCCGTGTTCGAAGGTACGAACGCGATAGAGGTGGTGCGCACGACGAACGGCGTCACCGACCCCACGGCCGCCGCTCCGGGCACGATCCGGGGGGACTTTGGACTGGAACGCGGCCGGAACCTCGTACACGCCAGCGATAGTGCCAAGAGCGCTGACCGTGAAATCAAGCTGTTCTTCAAGCCGGCGGAACTGGTGACCTGGGAACGGGCGACCGAGTCGTGGATTTTCGAGTAGCGATGTCTTCCTGACCGCCAGGTAGATTCACGGCTCGCGATTTGCGATTCTCGACTCACGGCTCACGGCTCACGAAATGGTAGTAGTCGCTTACCTGGCGAGCTGGCCTTCGATGAGGCGGAGGCCGAATTCGACGCCGACCATGAGGGCGTCCTCGTCAATGACGAAGGCCGGGTCGTGGTGGCGGCCGGCGATGCCCTTGGCTTCGTTGCGAGCGCCGAGCCAGAAGTAGCAGCCGGGCCGTTGCTCCAAGAATACGCCCATGTCCTCGGCGCCCATGCTTGGCGCAGCGAAGATATTCGGCGCCCCGAAATAACTGACCGCCTGTTCGCGGACGTAGGCGGCGACGCCGGGATCGTTCACGAGCGGCGGGCAACTGGTGTTGTGGTCAAACTCGAATGTTGCGCCGAAGGCGGCACAGACACCCGCCACGATATCTTCGGTGCGGCGGAGCATGGTCTCGCGGACCGAATCGGTGTAGCTGCGGATGGTGCCGGTCATGGTCGCGGATTCCGCGATGACGTTGCCGCGAAAGCCGCCGGTTATCTTGCCGATGGTGAGGACTGCCGCGTCAGACGGGACCATGGAGCGGCTGACGACGGTCTGCAGAGCGGTGATGACGTGGGCGGCTACGACGACCGCGTCGATTGATTGATGGGGTGCTGCCGCGTGGCCGCCACGCCCTTCGATCGTGATCTTGAAAGCCGTCGGCGCCGCGAAAAACGGCCCCGGTGCGACGTTGATCGCCCCCAGTGGAATATCCGCGCTGATGTGGAGACCCAGGGCGACATCGACGTTCGGCGTCGTGAGCACCCCGTCAGCGATGCAGGCCTGGGCGCCTCCGGCTGCTTCTTCGGCGGGCTGAAAGACGAATCGCACGCTTCCCGCAAGCGTTTCGCGCATTCCCGCGAGGGCCTCGGCGATGCCAAGGCCGATGGCCATGTGGGTGTCATGTCCACAGGCGTGCATGACGTCCGGTGTTTTTGATGCATAAGTGAGGGAGCTCTTCTCGGGCACGGGCAAGGCATCCATATCGGCACGCCAGAGTACACACCGACCGCTTCGGGATCCTTCGACGAGCGCGGTGGCGCCCGTTTGGGCGATGGGCCGAACATCAGCGAGTCCCAGCGATCTGAGCCGTTCGAGGATCACCGCCTGGGTACGCTGCTCTTGCCACGAAAGTTCGGGGTGTTCGTGGAAGTCCCGGCGTGTGGAGATGACACTCTCGCGGAGTGCATCAACTTCGGGACGGATGGCGAGGCGGCCGATCTTTGCCATGCCGAAAGCCTAGCAGAGGAGTGGGAGAGTCGTGGCGGCGGCTGGTGGCTACTCCCAAGGCGCAGCCATCAGGCGGGCCCCGCGTCGGTTCCTGATTCGAGAGATGCCGATGCCCTGCACGAGGGCGACTCCGCTAAGGATCAGGGCGAGCGCCGCTGCGAGGTTCCAGCCGATAGCTTCATCCAGGTACAGCCATCCGAGGAAGACGCCGATTGGAGGGAGCATGTAGGTGACGACGGAAGCCCGGACGGGGCCGACATTCTGAATCAAGTACATATAGCCCACCACGGCGAGACCGGAGCCGAAGGCGCCCAGCGCCCCAATGCTGGCCAAGACGCGGAAATTCATCTCGGCCTCGGCGAATGCACCGGTGAGCAAGGCCAATGGTGTGAGGGTGAGTGCCGCAACAGTCACCTGCGCGGTGGCGAGGGGCACTGCCGGCACATGCGTGAGCCATTTGCGGATGCTCACGGCTGAGGCGGAGTAGCAAAGAGTTGCGACGAGGATCAAGAGAATGCTGCCGGCTTCGCCGCCTGAGAGAGCCGACAGGCCGCCTCCCATGAGCACGAGAACGCCCGCGAACCCGAGCACCAGGCCGCTGATGCGCAGCGGGCTGAGCCTTTCAGCCTTCAGAAATATGGTCGCCAGGATGGCCGACCAAAAAGGCGCGGAAGCGTTTGCGACGGCGGACGCGCCGCTGGGCACGTGTTCGCCGGCGATAGCGAAAATCGTCCATGGCACGGCGAAGTTGATGAGACCGAGAAAGAGGAGGGCGAGCCAGGTCGAGCGCGGCTGTCGAAACCCGTTGCGAGCGCGCCAGGCGAAGGGGATGAGGGTGGCGGCGCCGAGGGCGGTGCGCGCTGCCGCGATACCGAGCGGTTCGATGCCGCCATTCAGGATTACCTTGATGAAGAGGTAGGTGCAGCCCCACGCGAGAGCGATTGCGCAGAGAATGGCCGCCTGTTGCCTGGTCATGCCGGTGAACGTCCCTCCGCTTGTAGCGTAACGAGCCAGGTCCCGGTTGGCCCCGGAGCCAATCTCATACCCCGGCGTACTGAAGTTGGTAGGTCGATTCGAAGGTTGACCACCACTCCGCCTCGGTGATTGGGTCGCCGGTGAAACCGGGACACTCGGTGTGGCCGAGCAGTAAGGGCGTTGGACCGTAGCGGTTGCCTTTCATCGCCGCCTGGAAGCTGGCGATGACGCGTTTCGAAGCAATGGTGCGGGCTCGGTCCGCCTGGACGTCCCAGAAGACGACGAAATGGGGATAGAGGCGGCAGGCGTTGGGACGGCCGTGATAGGTGGTGCAGCCGAGTTCGGCTCCGAGCATCTTGCAGTGGCCATCGCTGCGGGCGAGAAGGTAGGGCTGTGCCATGGGCAGGGTGATGGGCTGACGATCTGCATCGAGTTCGAGGAAGTCGATGAGTTCGAGGCCTTCGAAACGCTTCATTCTTTCAACTTCGGCGTCCCCAAGGTTCACACTGTAGGCGTGACAGCAGTAGGCGGTGCAGACGAGCGGTTGGCAAATAAAGCGAGGAGAGCCGGGGAGCACGAGTTGGTAGGCCTCGAAGCGTGGAGCGACTAGCTGCCACGCCGCCTGCATCGATTCGAAGAGTGCGGTGGTCATTGGAAGATGGTAGGTGCTGGCTCCGATACCCGGCATTGACAGTTCCATGGCTGCCATCACACCAATCGGATTGAACGAGCCGCCGGGCTGCCTTATCCTTTCCGCTCCGCAGAAGGGCCGTGCGCTGAGGATTCATGACGAACGAACCAGGTCTCGAAAAACTAACGCTCGAAGAGCGCGCGCGTTTGAAAAAGCAAATGAGCGAGCAAGCTGTGAAGCTGGCAGTGAGCAGTCGTTGGCTGGAAGCGGCCAACGTCAACCGTGAGTATTTACGGACGTTTGGGGACGACGCGGAAGCCTTTAACCGGCTTGGCAAGGCGTTATCCGAACTCGGGCAGATTACCGAGGCTCGCAATAGCTACGGCAAGAGCCTGGACATGGAACCAACGAACACCATCGCCCGGCGCAACCTGGACCGGCTGGCCGGCCTGAAAGACAGCTCGGAAGCTACCCCCAGCCAGCTCGATACACGGCTGTTCGTCGAGGAAACCGGCACCGCTGGCGTTGCCAGACTCCAGGCGACCGACCCGGCCGTGACCGCCCTGCTCGATGCTGGAGACCTTGTGGATCTGAAGGTCCAGGGCAATGCGGTGAACGTGCATACGGTGAGTGGCGACTACGTGGGGATGCTGGAGCCGAGGATTGGCTTGCGGCTTTCGAAGATGATGGCCGCCGGCAACCAGTACACAGGCGCGATGGTGACTGCCGAGGGCACGATGCGAGTGATGCTTCGCGAGAGCTTCAAGCACCCAACGATGATTGGAAAGGTTAGCTTTCCGGCGGGACGAGCGACTCAAGCCCCGCGCGCGTACACACGCAAGGGCCTGCTCCGTCGGGACGACGACGAGGACTACGGGAACGTTGGTGACGACGAAGTGGTCGAGGACGAGAGCGACGATGGATGGAGCGAGACAGAAAGCGAGCTCGACTCGGGCAACTCGGACATCGATGTCGACCGGGAAGACGAGTCCTTCGACTAGGAGCGTCCACAGCGCCGCGCTTCGGTTTAGAATCCTCCCTATTACGGAGGGACTCTCATGATCACGAAGCAAGAACTCGTCGATGGCATTCGGTTTGCGGGCAAGCGAGCCGCCGCCGCTGGCGCGAATGCGAAGGACTGGAACCACCAGCTCGGGCATCAATGGACGACTCGCGACGCCTTTAGCCACCTGGCGGCCACGGCAGGCGGCGCCGCCGGGCTCTATCCGCTGCTCGATGCAGGTGTACTTTCGGGCATGGGCGCGGACCGCATCGCGCAGGGTAATGCGAGTGCTATCGACAAGATGAATGTTGCGCCAACGCAATTGTCTAGTGTACGTTCGCTCAATGCGACTAGCCCTCTACCTCCGCATCTCGAATGACCCATACGGGAACTCAGACGCCCCAGAGAGGCAGGCCCTAGCATGCAGAGAGTACGCCGATCGCCTCGGCCACACCATAGTCGAAACATACGAGGACCGAGACCTCTCAGCGTACAAAAAGTCGGTCGTACGCCCGGGGTTCCTGAGTATGCTGGCTGCGGGCGTCGCTGGTAGCTTTGAAGGCATACTTGCCTGGCGCACGGAGCGTCTCTTCCGCAACTTCAATGACTACGTCAAGTGGGACGATACGAAACTAGCGTTCCTGTGCGAGGACGGCTACGACTCGCGCGTCGACACTGTGATACTCCCGATCAAGGTCGCCATCGCCAGAGACGAGGTCCGTAAACTCACTGAGCGTGTCGTCAATAAATACAAGTTCCTCGCTTCGAAGGGCGAGCCGCATGCTGGTGGTCGCCGGCCATACGGCTATACGCACTCCCGCAAGATAGTCCACGACGAGGCGGCGCTCATCGTGGAAGCAGCCACTCAGATCCTCAACGGGACTACGCTTAGCGCGATAACCAGGACATGGAATGCAGGTGGTGTAGGTACCGCCAGTGGTGGGATTTGGGATGCCACCAGACTGGCCAGGACTCTACGGCGGCACGACATAGGAGGCTACCGCTCGTACCACGGGGACCTAATCCCTGGTACTTGGGAGCCGATACTTTCGCGAGACCAGTACGAACGGGTGCAGCTTCTGTTGGGAGACCCATCCCGAAGGACAGGACCACGCCCTCCGCGCCGCTGGTCGGCTAGTGGGCTCGTACGTTGTGGTATCTGCTCTGCCGTGATGCGTGTCAACCGAGTCAACAAGAAGCCAACGTACTGCTGCACTGGATGTGGCAGAGTGGGGCGTAGCGCACACATGGTTGAGGGATTCGTTCGTGGTGCCCTGGCTGATTTTGTTGACCAGGTAGACCACGACGCGCCGTCAGGTAACGCAATCCTAGACAATTCGCTCAACGAACTTAGGGCAGCGCAAGGCCGGTTCGACAAACTCACCAGGGACCACTATGTCGATGGCATCATCGACGCAACGACCTTCAAAACAATGGCGCGCGCACTGACTGAAAGACTGGACGTCCTGCGCAGCGAGGTAGCTGCCAACTCCAGGTCGCAGACTCTTAGCAAATTGCCCGGTACCGGCGAGGCGTTCCTTGAAATGTGGGATCAGCAGGATGCCTCGGCCAACTCTGTGACTGCACGGTCTATGATTGCGGCCGTGTATGTGCACCCAGTTGGCCGGGGCATTAAGAAGCCTGTTGCAGGCTCGATTGTTGTTGACTGGCTCGACGCCGCGAAGCAGCTACCTGTCGCTTCACAAAATCAACAATGACCGGGTCCTCCAGCTTGAGGGGAAGGCCAAGTGCGGTACGCTGAGCAGTTACCTCCGAGCGGACGAAGGCACGGAACTCGGTGGATTCGTAGTAGCCAGCGTCAGTCATAGTGCACGATCGTCCAGTACTGCCCCATCTCGAACTGGCCATCCGGCCAGAGCAACTCACGGCAGTAGAAGCCTGGCCGCGGCATCATCCAACAGCAATCGTTGTGGGTCAGGTCGTCTGGCCCATCGTGCACCGTCTTGGTGGCGTACCGCTCGCCGTACGTGTCGACAGGGTAGGCACTGTAAGTCCAGTGGAACATCCACCAGTAACGGAATGCATTCCAGGGAAACTTGAGGATCCTGGGCAACCGGTGGCGCAGCCAGAGTGTCAATCGCCGGGGTGATGCCGGGTAGGGTCGCCAGGTCGCTACCGGATGAGTTGACTCTGGGGATCGTGGTCGAAGACAACGCGTTGCGGATGCCGGCGGGACCATCCGTGCGTGCGGCGCGCAACGCGGTTCATCGGACTGTGGTAACTGGTCCCCGAGTAGCGACCGCGCATCTAAGCGGGACGGCACGCAGCGAGGCTTCAACCTTCCCGGACACGGGAAACGCCGTTGGCGTTGTGGGACATTCCTGATGACCGAGGCTGGTGCCTCCGGTCGGTTCGTTCCGTCGCGGGAAGTGAGATCCACTTGACCCGGGCCGGTTTCATCAGGGAGGACTAACCTTGCGCCCTCTCCTATTTTGGTTTGATTGGCTATGGCACCCCAAATAGTTCAGTGTTGAGGACAAGCGCTGCCCTCACAAGTAGGTTGTATCATTGAAAAGGTCGGGTGTCAACGGCTCCGATGTGCCTCAAAAAGAACGTTACCGCCGGCGGTGGCTGCTGATGAGCCGGTCGATGGTCGCCGGGCTGATCTCCAGCAGTGCCCTCCGCACGTCCGCCGTAACCTTGAGCTCACCGTGGCGCTCCAACGCCTCCACCATGTGCGGCATCACCGCACCCAGGAGCTCCACACATCCGGTCTCCCACCTCCCAGACACTGACCAAAGCATGGGCAACCTCTGGGCCATACCGCCGTGGCCTCCCTCGCCGGCCAGAAGACGGCCCTGGCTTCCGGTTGAGCAGCCGGATCGCTGCCTTCCGGTGCATCCCCGTCATTTCGCAGAACTCATCCAAAATGCGTTTCTTCTCCGCCCGCCCAGCCATCCTGTGGCGCGTCCGCACCGCATCCGCGTATTCCAGCACCGCCGCTGACGACATGTCTGCCCTCACCGTTGTGTCCCGCCTTCGGTAACAGCGTTTATGAGGCAGCACCCTCCACTTCGGTAGGGCGTCCAGCCCCGGCAGTCTGAAGGCGGAGATCCCGGTGCGAACGTGGGGCGAGTGGAAGGATGTGTCCCCCGGTTCCCTCCAGGCGGACCTGGTCTTGCATTGTGGAGAAACCACTGCGGGCTTCTATCTCACGACCCTCTGCGCCGTCGATGTGGCCTGCGGTTGGACCGAGCTCGAACCAATTTGGGGACTGGGCAAGCAGCGTGCGGGGACGGGGGTCCATCACATCCGCCAGCGCCTACCCTTTGCCCTGCGCAGTCTCCACACCGGCTACGACGAGCCGCGCACCGCCTACCAGCGACTGATCGAGAGTAACGTCCTCAGCCAAGCCGAGCACCGCCGGCTTGAGGAGAAACTCCACACCACCAACCCCGCCGACCTCCGCCGTCAAATCGACGCGCTCCTTCGCCAACTCTGGAAATTGGCCCAAAAAGAAGACCCAACCGCCGACGCCGTTGGGTAACATCATTTATGAGGCAGCTTTCCCGCCTTCGGTAACCGTTTCTTTTGAGGCATCACGAGGCTCGAATCAGCGCCCTTGGAACCGCGGAGGCGCATCGGGTTCCACACTACTGGACTCAACACCAGCCTGGGAAGTGCTTCACGCGAACCGATCGCCGCGCGACTCGCGTTGGGGAACCGAGACCGACTGACGGCTACTACGTGGCTGGTAAACTCGTTGGTAACTTAGGCCCTGTATTTGAATCTGAGAAGGCCCTTTTTCAGCGGATTCTGGAACTGTATGTGGGGGTTCGACTCCCTCGTCCCCAGCCAATGATTTTGAATCTGGACCATCCATAACGGATGCTACTTTCGCGACAGAATAGTGTCGCGTTTCCGGGAAATGTGCGCAATAACGGTCAAGTAGCTGTGGTCGTTGGTAACTCGTTGGTAAATGACCATACATAATGACTCGCCTCCCCGGCTTCGCTCGGGACGGACCAGTCACTTGAGGGCTTTCGAACGGCTTACACCTTGCATTTCCATGGGTCGGCCGATCTGGTCCCCCGCGGCCTTCTTCCGATGCCTTTCTTGTCGGTTGGCGTTGGCCCGGTGGTCGACACAGAACCTGGGGCGAGGGCCTGGCTTGTTCTCGGGGTAGAGAATGCGGGGGCATTCACCGCAGGTGCCATATGGGAGCCGACCGAATCGCTCGAACAGCCACCCCCAAGTGCACGACCTCAAAGTGACCGGGCGAGAATTGAATAGGATCCGACCATCGAGAACTTCAGGTGTGGTCTCGACTTCCTTCATTGAGGGGCTGGCTGCAGCCAAGAGCCGAGAACCGACCAGTGCCTTGTCGAAACCTTTCACCGGGAATAACAAACGCGTCGAAAACTCGACGAAAGTGCCCAGCTCCGCAAACTGCTCTTCCAGAGACATCCGACCGTGCAAAGTGCTCGGCGTGTCAACTGGCGCTCCCGGAGCGACAAGCACTCCAGCAATCCCGCTCAGCGGACCGTAGTCCTTCAAAAGCTGGAGCAGGGCCGTTTGGAGATTTGGATCGTCGACCGACGGCCCAAGCCCGAACTGTGGAAATCGCCGTACTACCGCTGTCGCGTCAGCCATGAACTTGGAGACTGTCCGGTGGGTGACGGAGTAGGGCTCCAGCCCAGCCGGTACGCCGACATGGGCCCACCAAGACGCGGAGTCGACGAAGAAGCCTGTCGAGCGCACGGTCCGTTCCGCCCAAGAGGACGTTTTCCCCGGGTTCGGATTCAATGCGAGCGTCGCGAAGTGCTGCCCGGGAAGGGGCCCGGGTCCCAACTCCAAATGCCAGTTTCCGCCTCGTATCCAATCCATTGAGAACTCACTTCGTAACGAATTAATAACTAATTAAGCACAATCTGCGTCCTCGCGGCAAACTGAGAAGACAAACCAGCACGGAGACAGATGCTTTGAACCAACCCCTCACCTTGTCCATCGACCAAGTAGCGGCAGTCCTGGGCGTGGCCCGGAGCACCATTTATGAATCGATTCGCCGGGGCGACTTTCCGTTGCCGGTCATTCGAATAGGAGCCCGTCGCGTGGTCTCCATGGCGGCGCTAGCCCAGCTTCTTGGAGTCGAGATGACCGAGGTTGTGCCATTGGAAGCAGCCTGACCCCGACGACAATCGGACCGCATGGTGACGCTCAACCCTTCGTCGGCGTTCTCCGCGTTTCAGCGAGTGGCTCCAGCGTCATCCTGAGCTGGCACGGTGTGGTCCCGTCAGGGTCGGCACCTCATCGATGACGTCCGACACGGCGTGGTCACGCGCCGGGTAATTTCGATCCCCAACTTGCGGTCTTCTACCCATTCCTGACTGTTCAGGTGTGTAGGGCCTCTATGACCTCCAACGAGTCGCTGAGCATGTACTGGCCGTACTGCTCACCGCAATAGATCAGTATCTACTTTAGATCTCTCTAGAGTAGAGAGGATCAGGAGTATTACGGTGGGCAGTACAGCCAGTACGCCAGCCTGGCGACGCCAGATTCCGACAATGAAAGATGGTCACCGTAATGAATAGCGTCTCTGTCTGTGGTCTCAAACCGATCAGCCCGAAGAATACCGCTCGTTTGAAAGAACTCGTCCGAATCAAGAACCAACAAAACATCTACCTTCTCCTCAGGTCCCGGCACGGCCGACA
>JANPDX010000018.1:0-6625 GCA_031431695.1 Dehalococcoidia bacterium | reverse complement strand
GCCCGAACCCGGCGACTACCTTCTCGGTGGTCAACAACACCACTTTGAACGTTACGACACCGGCCGGCGTGGCCGGCACGGTCGACATCGTGGTCACTACGAACGTGGCAAACGCCAACACAGCGGCTGACAACTTCACCTACGGCGCCCCGCCGACGGTGACCCTGGTTTCGCCGAACGTCTGCACAGCTGCGGGTGGCACAGCGATCACCATTACTGGCACGAACCTCACCGGGGCAACCGTCGTGAACTTCGGCGCCGCCACCGCCACTCCCTCAGCGGTGGGCGCGACTTCAATCACCGTGACCTGCCCGGTGTCCGCCGTTGATGGGCCCGTGGATGTCCAGGTGACGACCCCGTTCGGCCAGAGCGCCAATACGGTCGCCGACGACTTCACTTACTCCTTCGGGGCGCCCACGGTGACCGCCGTGTCCCCCAGAGCAGGACTCATCGCTGGTGGCACGCTCGTCACGATCACCGGCACCGGGTTCACCGGGTCGCCCGTCGTGACCTTCGGTGGGACTAACGGCACCGGCGTGCTTGTAAACAACCCGACTTCCATCACCGCCACCGCACCCGCGCATGCGGCCGGCATCGTCGATGTGATCGTCCAGACAACGAACGGCACCAGCGCGAACACGGCAGCTGATGACTACTTCTACGGCACGGCCGCCCCGGCGGTCTCTGGCATCGCCCCGACCGGCGGGCCGATCGCGGGTGGCACGGTGGTCATCATCACGGGCACGAACCTGGGCGGCGCTACTGGCGTCACGTTCGATGGGCTCGCGGCGACGGCTGTCACTGTGAACAGCTCGACGCAGATCACAGCCACCAGCCCGGCGCATGCGGCGGGAGCAGCCAACGTCATCGTGACCAGTGCCCTGGGCGTGAGCACGAACACGAGCGCCGATGACTTTACCTACACCAACGTGCCGGTCGTCACGGGCGTGGCCCCGGGCACAGGACCAATTGGCGGCGCGACCGTCGTGGTCCTCACGGGGACCGGCTTCACCGGGGCAACTTCGGTCACCTTCGGTGGCACCGCCGGGACGGGACTTGTGGTGAACAGCAACACGACGATTACCGTTGTTTCGCCGGCCCACGCCGCCGGCACCGTGGACATCCTCGTGACCACGCCACTGGGCACGAGCGCGAATACCGTCGCCGATAACTTCGTCTATGGCGGAGGACCCAACATCACCCTGATTAGCCCGAGCACCGGGCCAATCGTTGGCGGCACCACCGTGACCATCACCGGCACGGGCTTTACTGGTGCAACCGCGGTCAGCTTCGGGGCGACTCCCGCCACCTCGTTCAACGTCGTCAGTGACACCTCGATCACGGCAGTCTCGCCAGTCGGAGTGAACAGTGTTGTGCGCATCACCGTTGTAACGCCGACTGGCACGAGCCCCGACACCACGGCCGATAACTTCACCTACGGCACGGGGTCGACCATCACGTTCACGCTCTACTTCCGCTGGACGCTCATCGTCTGGAACGGCAAGGACCTGGCCGACATCACAAACGCCCTCAAGGGCCAGGAAACCCCGGACAACCCAAACACGAATGACATTTCCGGTGTTGTCACCGCTATATTTCACTACAATAATCCACAGCAGAAGTTCGAAGGCTTCTTCCCCGGCAGCGCCGGGGTTCCCGGGGCGAACGACTTCACGACGTTCAAGAAGGGCGAAGCCTATTGGGTCGCCATCAGCAGTGCCGGGACGTTGACCTGGACCACGCTGGCCGATTAAGTCCTGAGGAGGACACACCATGAGTATCAGTAAGCAGTTCAAACGTCTCGCGAGCGTCGCCGTACTGGCGATGGTCGCCGCGGCGATGACCGTCAGCGTTGCTGGCGCTCAGGCGCCGCCCAACCCACCATCGCGCTTCGTCGGCAACATCGCCGTCGATGGCGCGCCGGTAGCCGGTGGCACCCTGGTCGAGGCCCGCATCGGCAACACGACATGCGGAGCCACCACCACCTTCATCGCTGGGGGCGAAGCACGCTACGTGCTCGACTCACCGGCTATCGATCCTAGCTTGAACCCGAGCTGCGGCGTCGATGGTTCCACTGTCGAGTTCTACGTCGCTGGCAAGAAGGCCGCACAGACCGGGAGTTGGGCGAACTACAAGCTCAACACCGTCAACCTGACGGTAGCCACTGCCGCGACACCGTCGCCCGCTACCGCCGTCCCGTCCAAGACGCCGGCCGCACCGGTCGCGGGTAACTCCGGCGGCGGGCAAAGCACGCCGGTCTCGGTCACCGAGATCATGCTCGTCGCAGCCGCTCTCGGCCTCGCCGGCGTTGGCCTCGCAAGCCGGGCTCGCAAGAGCTAATCCGCTAACCCCGAAGAATCATGAAGGCCCGTCCAAATGGACGGGCCTTCGTCGTACTCAAGGGACACGGGCCGCCGATCAGGCCCGCGCCGCGATCTCTCGTTCCAGGTTCAGCGGCGCGGTGATGGCACGCTTGTCGTATTCGCCCCACTCCTCTCGCGGGACCATCCACATCACCTCGAACTCGTTGCCGTCCGGGTCAACGGCATAAAGGGATTTCGTGGCGCCGTGGTCGCTTTGTCCGGTGAGCGCGCCGAGATTCGCGAGGGTGGCGCGGGCGGTGGCAAGATCCTCCAGACCCGGTACCTCCCATGCGAGGTGGTAGAGGCCGGGTGCTCCACGCGGCGCCTGGGGTGCGTTCGCCACGACTTCGAACAGGCCGAGGTCGTGGTGGTTCGTGCCTCCAGCCGCGCGCAGGAAGGCCATGCGCCCGCCGCCTTCGCGGCCGATCACTTCGAATCCGAAGACTTGCTGATAGAAGACGACGGACGCTTCGACACTGCGGACGTATAGCACGGCGTGATTCAGGCGGGATAGGGTGACTGGCGGCATGGGGACTCCTGGGATTCTCTAAAGCTAATAACATACTATGTGTAAGTAGACTGTAGATGCGTAAGCACTGGTCTGTCAACAGGTCAGAGTGCAAACGGTAGCTCGTTCGAGCAACTGACTCTTACGTTGCAATACCGCACCCTACGGGCGATGCGTAGCCCTGGTGTCACCCATGTTTTGTGCGGATTCGTGCTGCTTGTGCTGGGCACGACAGCGCCGGCCTGTGGCGGCGGGGCTGGTGCGGATGACAACGGCATCAGCGTGAAACTCATAACGCCGATCGCCCTCAACCCGACCCCGACACTCGTCCCGGGTTCCACTCCGCTCCCGCTCGTCCCGCCGGAGTTGGTGCTTTCGACCGTGGAGGTTTACCAGGCCGGCGCCGTCCTCGTTTCTATCACGGGGGACGTTTCCAGCGGGACGCTGAGCTTCCTGGGAAGGACCTACAAGCTTTCGAAGGGCTCCCAAAGCATGTTCGCCTTCGTCGGCGTTGATACCACTGACGCCATTGGCCAGCAGCCGCTGAAGGCCGACATTACGTTGCCCAACGGCACGAAAGGCACCCTTCAGGACACCATCACGGTGTTGAAGACCGCTTGGACCGTGGACTACCTTGAGTTCGATGAGCAAACCTCAGCGCTGCTGGACCCGAAGACGATCGCCGACGAACTGGCGATGCTGAAGTCCATCTATTCTGGTGTCTCGGGCGAAAAGCTCTGGAGCGGCGGATGGGGAATTCCCGCGGCCGGGGCGCTGACGGCCCGCTACGGCGAGCAGCGTTCGATCAACGGCAGCCTTCCTTCGGGACACCACGGCGGCACGGACTTTGGCAACCTCGAAGGCACTCCGGTCCACGCCACCAACGGCGGCCGGGTGGTCCTTGCGCGCCAACTCAAGATCCGCGGCAACATGATAGTCATCGACCACGGCGGCGGCCTCTTCTCGGGCTACGCCCACCTCAGCGCCTTCCATGTGGCCGAAGGTCAGGTGGTCAAGCCGGGCGACCTTATCGGCGATATCGGCAACACCGGGCTGTCGACAGGCGCGCACCTCCACTGGGAGATGGCGTCGCAGGGAGTCTTCCTCGATGCATTGCGCTTTACCGACGGTACCAACGGCTTCTAAGGCGCCTACAAGTGGCGCGGGAGATCGGTTACGATTCGCCACCCATGCCATCGCCATCGCGACTCGTCGTCCCCGCACGCCAACCGCTGCTCTTCCAGCCGGTGGAGACTGTCACGCCGTTTTCGTTCTCCCGGGTCATCGATGAGGCGCGCTCGATCTGGTTCCCGGAGATGGATGACGACGTGGAGACGCGGATCGCCTCGATCGGGCCGCTCGCGAGCATCTGGAGCCACCGCATGGGGCGTGAGCGCCACATTGTCGTGTTCCACCCAATATTGAACCGGCCGGACGTGCCGTACGAGGTCGTCCGCTTCATCGCCAAACACGAACTGACGCATATCGCCGTGCCCGGGGCTGGCCATTCGCGTGCATTCTGGGAGAAGGAGCACGAGATTTCGCCTGAACAGCGAGCCTGCTGGATCTGGATCAACGCCAACCTCGGCCGCGCCTGCGCCCACAATGCCGTGGGACTGTGGATGCGCCACGCCTGGCGGGAACGCGTGGCCCGGTCCTTCGCGCCGTACACGCCCCACCTTCCGTTCGAAGACGCGCCGTGGAGCACCCTTTGCCCCGGCGGCGGCGCCCAACTCCGGTTCGACCCTGTGTGGTCGCACGGTCCGGCGCCGCTGGCGGGCTGTCCGACGCACGCACTCAACTAAGTGCGGGCGTCGTTGGCGGACTACCGATATGCACAAGTGGGCAACGCCCGTTGCTTCGGTTCGACCTCCAGAATCGGTCAACATTCACGCGCTGCCGTGCGGGCCTCGGATTTATCGTGGCCTGGTTTTCCCGCGAGGTGTGATGCTCCGCATGGCGACTGGCGGGTTACGCCAATGCCAGCGCCTTCGCCGGGTCAGGTATCGGATCTCCGCTGATCAAGCACGACTCGACCCACGCGGCCATAGCTTCTTCCAGGTTCGCAAGCGCCTCCGCCGGTGTGTCACCGCTGGTCAAGCACCCGGGTAGTTCCGCGACTTCGCCCATGTATCCATCGTCGGGGTCGCCGTAAATCACCCGGTGGTAGGGCAGCCGAAGGCGGCGGCTAATCTCGGCTTCGCGCTCAACTTCAGTCATCGCCGGGCTCCTTGGTCTCAGCTAATACCAGCCTCGCATAAGCGACTTTCACCTGACCGGCGCTTCGGGGGATGGAGAGGTGGTTGCCCGCTGGTGAGCGATAGACGTGGTGACTGCCTCGGACGTTGTTCAATGTCCAGCCGGAAAGCCGTAGCAACTGATCGATCTCCTCGAATCGCACGTTCCGTGGCCGTTTGGAAAGCCTCCGCCACAATGCTCTCCGGTCCATCGAAACATGGTACTCCATTCAGTTCTCATTTCGGAACGAGCTGTTCCCCTGTGATCAAGTTCAGAAACCTGCGAGACAGTCAGGTATCTGTATAAGCAATTGGGTTTCCCTGAAGGCAGCCGTATCTGCGAGGGTCAAGAGAGCTGGTGAGAAGGGGATGTTGGGGGAGGCTCCGTTAGGATGCCGGTGTCAAATCCACGCCCGTCCCGGAGGCCTTCCCTGCTCCACTCTATCAAGCTCACGATCTTCCCGTCCCAGCTCACAGAGGAGTGTCCGATGCAGAATCTGACTCTCCCCAGCCGCAACCAAAAGAAGCTCAGCAGGCTCCACCTTCAGGATCTCTCGCCCGAAGCGAAGAAACGGCTCAAGTGGTTCGACTGGCACCGCGACCACGGCCAGAACGTGAGCCTCACCTGCCGCCACTTCGGCATCGCCCGGCAGACGTTCTATCGCTGGAAACAGCGCTACAACCCGTTCGACCTGGCAAGCCTTGAGAACCGCTCCAGCCGCCCCCACCAGGTACGGCGGCGAACCTGGACGACAGCCGAAGTGCTGGCCGTCCAGCGCCTCCGAGAGACGTTTTCCCGTTGGGGCAAAGAGAAGCTCGCCGTCCTCCTCTTGCGCGAGGGGGTGAAGCTCTCGGCTTCCCGTGTGGGCCGCATCCTCAGCTACCTCAAGGGACGTGGCCTGCTCAGGGAGCCGCTCAGACGAAGCCTCGCCCACAGGCGCCAATGGAAGCGCCAGTACGCCACCCGCAAGCCCAAAAGCTACGAAGCCAGGGCCCCAGGAGACATCGTCCAGATCGACACGATGGACGTCCGTCCTGAGCCGGGCGTCGTCCTCAAGCAATTCACCACCGTCGATGTCGTCAGCCGTTGGTCGGTCCCCACCATCGCCAGCAACGCCACCGCCAGGCTCGCCAGCCGGGCGCTCGACGACCTCATTGCCCGCGCTCCATTCGCCATCAAAGCGATCCAGGTCGATGGCGGCTCAGAGTTCATGGCCGAGTTCGAGGATGCCTGCCAGCAGAAGGGCATCCTCCTCTTCTGCCTCCCTCCTCGCAGCCCCAAGCTCAACGGCCGGGTTGAGCGCGCCAACCGCACCTTCCGCGAAGAGTTCTATGACTGCTCCGATGCCACCCCAACGGTCGCCGGCTTCAAAGCCGACCTCCTCGCCTGGGAGCACACCTACAACCACATCCGACCACACCAGGCCCTCGACTATCTCACCCCGGCTGAGTTCCTCACTACTTTCAACGCCCAACACCATCAGGAGGATCTGTCACGGACGTCTTGAACCAGTACA
>JANPDX010000017.1:0-1718 GCA_031431695.1 Dehalococcoidia bacterium | reverse complement strand
CGGCGGGTCCGTTGCCTATCAGGGCACTACCGGCTACCTGAATCCCCAGGGACCAAGGTATTAGGAGGCGTCTCCATGGCAACGTCAATTTTCAGACTACCGAAGGCGGTCGCACTGGCGGCGGTTGCGCTGCTAGCGCTCATCGGAGGCGGGCTTGCTTTGCGCGCTCTGCAGGGCAGCGATAATGAACAGGGGGGCCGACCGAAGTTGGACGCAGTCCATGCTACGGCGACGAGCAACGGTGTTTCGGTGACTGTCGAGGCGGCAGCCTTTAGCGGTACCACGGTGTTCCTGGCGCTGAGGGCGCAGGTAGATGGAACAACCGCCGCGCTCGTTTCCATTCCAGCGGAAGCGTTCGCCGGCAGCGACCTCCACCCGCTGGTTGAAGGTCGTATTCGCCTGCCGGTCAACGGTCGAGCCAGCGTCGAACGATTCCACGGCGTTGCGAAGTTAGGGCCTTACGTAGTTCGTATCTCCGGGATCGATATTCAAACCGGCGGTGAGCCACCGAAGCGTCTGGCGGGGAAATGGGACATTCGGCTAGATGGCCCCCGCGACCTCTCGGCGCTACGGACGGAGTACCTCGAACCCACGACGGACGGTGTCAACGACAAGGACGTGCGAGTTCGGGGCGTCCGAGCGGTCCGTTCGACCGTTGAAACGCTGGTGACGTTGCTGCTTGATGGGCCCCAGGGCATTGGTTCGCTCGCCCAGCCGGTTCTCCGTGGCCAGGGCGGGGAACCAATTTACGGCGCCCGTGTGGAGGGCTCCGATCAGACGGGTTCATTCACCTACGCGTTCCCAGCGACTCCATTTGGCGAGCCTCTGCGACTGGGTTTTGACACCTTCATCACTGCAAATCCGCCCGGTAGCGCCGGGTCTGTTGATGTCGCGCTCGGTGCCGCTATGAAGCGCCACGAGGAAGGCGAGTGGTTTGGCAAACAGATGGTGATCGATGGTAAATCAGACATTATTCGCGCCAACACGGACCAGCTTTCGGTAACCGGCGTCTGGTTCGCCGGCACGAAAGGGCGCGGACATGTTCCGGACTTGATCGCGTTCACGCTTGCGGGGGCTATCGGCGACGACGCCCGAGCATTCCACCTGACGCTGCCTGACGGCACGGTCCTCGACGTCACCGGGTGGGGAAGCGACAGCGGCATCGACGCTACGGGCGCACCCGGGGGCAGCCCGCGCTCATACGTGCAGTTTCAATTCCCGGACTTCGACAGCCTGCGTGGTGATGTACGCCTTACGCTGGGGATGCCTGCCCGGATTCTCAAAGGGATCTGGGACGTAGAGTTCATCCCGGCAAAGGGGCGTTGACATCGGCCAATTGGGATACGGTGGGCATCGGTCCAAAACGTAGCTGGCTTCCGCGGGAAGAGGGGCCGTCTGCCGGGAGGCGGGCGGCCTCTCTTTTGGCGTTGGCGATTGGGTGTGCCTTCGACTATTGCGCGGCGAACGTGGTGGTTTTGTCGTTGACTTTCACGGTGTAGGTCTGGCCCTATGTGAACGTGGTCCCGAGGTCGAGGTTGGTATCGACGTAGCCGTATATGGCGGTGCAGGCGGTGTTGGGGTCGGCGGGCACGGTGTTCTTCACCTCGATGTTGATGGTGTTGCCCGAGCGGCTGGTGACGCGCGCGGAGTGAAACCTCACGCAGCCGGATGGGAGTCCCGAGGTGATGTGGGCGGTGTAGCCGGGAGGGAAGCTTTCG
>JANPDX010000016.1:0-8502 GCA_031431695.1 Dehalococcoidia bacterium | reverse complement strand
GCCGGTGGTTCGAACGGTACTTCCGTTTCGTCCCCGAACTCCACATGCGCCCGAGTTGGAGCGAGACATCGGCCCAGTACAAAGCCCGCAAGATGCGCGAACTCACTCCGCTGGCGCATTTCGAGGACGACCCGTTTACGGGCGCCTGGGTCGCTGAATTGGTCCCGGCCGTGTTCCTGGTCGACTGGCCACGCAACGCCTCGCTTTCGGGCCCGAACATTAGTCGCGTTACCCGTCTCCTTGATGCCATCCCGTTACTCAACGCCACGCCCAGCGATTAAAGCGCTTTCCTCATTTTGTCTATTCCCTTTCCTCTCGCCCTATACTCAGCCCCGTGAATTTCCACTTTTCCGAAGGCCAACAGACACTCCAGTCCGAGGTCCGTAACTGGCTCGCCACGGTGATGCGCCCGGAGATCGAGAGCTTCCCCTACTCCGAAGAAGAGCGCCCGGAGGAGCTCCGCGCCTTCAACAAGCTGCTCGCCGCGAAAGGCTGGATCGCGCCGGCCTGGCCGCGCCAGTACGGCGGCATGGAACTTGGCGCGATTGAACAGCTCGTGTTCGGCGAAGAGATGGCCTATGCCCGCGCCCCCAACGGGGCTCGGGGCCCCGCGGTCGGTTACGCCGGCCCGACCATCCAGCTCGCCGGCACCGAGGCGCAGAAGGCTCGCCACCTGCCCGGCATCACCAACTGGGATGTCGTCTGGAGCCAGGGATTTAGCGAACCCGGCAGCGGCTCCGACCTCGCCAGCTTGAAGACGACGGCGGTCCGCGACGGCGACGACTGGATCCTGGACGGTACGAAAATCTGGACCAGCCACGGCCACTACGCTGACTGGATGTACCTGCTTGCCCGAACCGATTCGGAAGCGCCGAAGCATCGCGGCATCTCCTATTTTTTGCTGGATCTGAAGTCGCCGGGGGTCAGCTTTCAGCCCCTGCTCAACATTTCCGGCCGCAAAGGTTTCGGCCAGTTCTTCTTCGATAACGTGCGCATGCCGAGCGATTCGCTTCTCGGAGATGAGAACCGCGGCTGGTACTTGGCCACCACCACGCTCGACCTCGAACGTTCGAACATCGCCAACGCCGGTGGCGCCCGGCGGACGGTTGACGACCTCTGCGCTTACCTTCGCGAATCCGGTCGACGAACCCCAACGGTCGCTCGGCATCGACTCGCACAGCACGCGGTCGAAGTCGGCGTCGTCACCATCCTGAGCTATCGGGTGGCGAGCATGCTGGCCACCGGTAAGGTGCCGAACCAGGAAGCGAGCCTGCTCAAACTTTTCCTCAGTGAACTCGACCAGCGCATCGCGAACACCGGCCTGCACATCCTCGGGATGTACGGCGCGCTCATGCCCGGTTCGCCACTCGAAAAGCTTCAGGCCCAGTTCGCGCTCACCTATCTCACGACGGTCCCGCGGACTATTGCCGGGGGCACGAGCGAAATCCAACGCAACATCATCGCGACGCGCGGCCTCGGTCTGCCGCGGGGGTAGCCCACGGGCTGTTGGCCGTTAGCTGTTAGCCGTTGCTCTGCGCGTCCCGCTATAGTGCGCTGCATTAAGCGAGAACTCCCCTCTCCCGCAGGGTCGGGAGAGGGGTCCGGGGTGAGGGCAATGGTTGAAATTTGGACCAACTCCGCCGGCCTTCCTTCCGCGGTCGCCCGGCGGGCCGAACGCGCCGAAGAAGCCGGCTACGACGGCGTCACGACGGTCGATTCGCAGAACCTCTCCGGCGACTGCTACATCGGCCTCGCGCTTGCCGCCACCGGCACCGAACGAATCAAGCTCGGCACCGGCGTCACGAACCCCTTCACGCGTCACGCCGCGGTGACCGCCTGTTCGATTGCGACCGTCCAGGCCGTCTCGCAGGGCCGAGCCGTGCTCGGCATCGGCCGGGGTGACTCGGCACTCGCACATCTCGGCTTCTCGCCCTCGCCGGTGAAGAAATTCGAAGACTACATCTGGCGGCTCCAGGGCTACCTCCGCGCCGAAGAAGTGCCGTTCGAAGCGGGCGGCAACGTCGATGCCCTCCGCCTCGCCAACCAGCCGACGAGTTCCCGGATCGAATGGATCCGTCCGGGGCGCTACCCCAAGGTGCCGGTCGATGTCGCGGCCACTGGCCCGAAGGTCATCGCGGCCGCCGCGCGCCACGCCGACAGCATTACCTTCGCCGTTGGCGCCGACCCCGAGCGAATTCGCTGGGGAATGGAGACCGCGCGCGCCGCCCGCGTCGCCGCCGGACTCGCGCCGGACATGGCCTTCGGCGCCTACGTGAACGTCGTCGTCCACGATGACCCCGAAGTTGGCCGGCATCTCGGCGAAGGCGGCGTCTCGCTGTTCGCCCGCTTTTCCGCGATGCATGGCAGCGCCGTCGGCCCGACAACCGCCGAGGAAAAGCGCGTGATGGAAGGCATCCACGACGCCTACGACATGACCCGCCACAGCCGTGCGGGCAGCCCCCAGGCGAGCGTCATCACCCCGGAGTTCGCCAGCGAGTTCGGCGTCTTCGGCTCCTCGAAGTACTGCCTCGAACGCCTGCGCAGCCTCGTCGCCCTCGGCCTCGAACGTCTCGTCGTCGTCGGCAGCTCGGCTGGTTCGAACCCGGACGAAGCCGCGAGAGCGGAACAACGGTTCGTGGAGGAAGTGTTGCCGGGGCTGCGGTAGGGGCGGGGCACTCACACGTGGAGTCGCGGGGCTCGGCCCCCGCTTAGGCCCGGCAGGGCCAGTGCCATGCCGGGGAATCAGCGCCGAAGGCCGGCTCCGCGCGGTACAGGTGAAAAGCGATCAGCCGTTTGGCGGCATGCCGTCCTTCCAGGAAGGGCTCACGAAGGGGCGCAACTACGGCGCGGCGTTTAGCCGAAGAAGGGGCGGATGTCGTTGGGGCCGTTGCCGATGCGGGGACTGCGGGGTGGGGTGGTGGTGGTGCTCGACGGTTGATTCGCCAGCATGCCGAGAACACTCGCCGCTTCGCCACCCGACGTCAAAAAGCTCCTGGGACGGGTCCGCGAGATGCGTCACCAGCTCGGCGAGTCGCAGGGAGAACTTGCCGTTCGAGCATCTCTCGACCGGGCCCTACGTCAGCAGCCTGGAGCGAGGGTACCGAAACGTGGCGCAGGTTTTCCAGCGCTTGGGCCGAAGCCGGTCATCACGACGAAGCGTTAGTGCGGGTCGGTAGCGGCGACTTTCAGCAGAACGTCCCGATGGCGCTGCCACCATTCTTGAAGGCGGACCGCCGCGGCAAGGCCCGCACGCACCGACTCCACCTGGTCATCGAAATTGCCGGACGGGTCGATGAGTGGCACCGGCACCGCGATAGCGGCGCTTTTCTGCGCTGGCCAGGCTTCGAACCCGGGCTCCGTCGCTTTGACCGCTTCGACCAGCAGTTCGAGCCTGGAAGCCCAACCCGGGAACTCGAGCTGCACCCGGCCCTTCTCCAGCTTGTGGATGAGGAATGCCGGCGGGAGCGGAGGTTGGCTGACGATGGCGTCGGAGAAGCGGATCCACCAACTCTTCCCGCCGCGAACCGAAGGACGTCTCATTCGCAGCGAAGACGCCTCGGCTGAGGCCACCTCCCAGTACCGGGACCAGAAGTCGGTGATTCCGTCGTGGCGGACAGGTACGTACCCGCGCCGGGCTTTAAGGATTGCCTGCTCAATGGTCGAAACGCGGTGGGCGAGCCGGTGTCCCAGCTCGCCATCCAGAGTGGAAGCTCTATCGGCAAGGTGAGCGAGGACGTCTTCGTAGGAGATTGCTGAGTGAAAGTCCGCCGCGCCAGCACGCGCCGCGAGGTATGCCGCCGGCGCAAGTAGACAGGTTACGACCCGCCAGCAACCGAGTTCCTCCATGGCCCGGGTCGCCTCGTCTCGATAGCGAAGCGCCTGGTCTGGCTGAAACTCAGCGTCGACCTTGTTCTCAAAGAGGACCTTCACCGTTCCCGGCAACGAACCACCGAGGAGCGTCAGTTCGATATCTGTTTCGCCGGAGACCGTCCCGGTCCGACCGATGCTGTGCCTCACGAACCAGTTCGCGCCGGCTACGTCCGTACCAGGCAAACAGCGCTCCATCACGAAGGCCCGAAACTGGTCCGAACAGGAGAGTTCTTCGACGAGGAGGAAGTCGATATCTCGCTCGAGGACGAAGGCAAACAGCGGCCGAGTTTCGTCATCGACGCTGATTGCTGAAACGGGGAAGACCACGGACTGCCTCAGGTGTGGAACTAAAGTTGACTCATAGTCCGTAGACCTATGGGCGGCAGTCAAGTCCTTCGAATGGAGCTTCTGAACTCAGCCGATGCCATTGCCGGAGGTCAAGGCGCGTACCAGACGCTTCGCCGCTCCTGATGATGCAGGTCTTTGGCTCAGACTCCGACATCGACCGTGGACTCGTGGAGGAGGCCACTTCGACGTTCCGTGAGAAAGCCAGAATTGCGGTCACGAACCCGCGATAGATAGCCTCAGATCTTCCACCCCAGCCACTCGCACACACCCTTCCCCATCACCCACTCCAAATCCTCGCCCTTCAGCCAGGGGAGGTGGTCGGTGAACAGGTGGATGCACTCGTAGTAGGTGCAGGGCATGCGGGTCAGGTCGGTGCCCCAGAACATGCGCTTGGGACCGAACGCCTGGAACAGTTGCTCGAGGTGAGGGTGCATGTCCCGGAACGGGTACGGCTCGCTCGACCAGTGCGGAACACCCGAGGCTTTCACAGCCACGTTGGGGTGGCGGGCCAGCGCGCAGACCGCGGGCAAGTCGTCCCAGACCGCCGGGTCGTCTGGGCGCAGGCTGACGCCGACGTGGTCGATGACCAGCTTCAGGGCGGGATGGGCGGCGGCGATGCGGTCGAGTTCGGAAAGCGAGCCGGGGACGAGCACCATCAGCGGGATGCCAGCCGCTTCGGCTGCCGGCCAGAGCCAGTCGGCCGAGCCGTCGGTGAGCAGGTGGCGGTTATGCCGGTTGTGGAAGGTGAAGCGCATGCCGAGCATCCCCGGCTGGTCGCGCCAGGTGGGCACGAGGTCGCGGCTCGCGGGGTCGGCGAGCGAGAGGCGGCCCATCACGCCGAAACGGTCCGGGTAGCTGGCGGCGGCTTCGAGTGCGAGGTCGTTGCGTTCGCCCTCCCACGAAGGCGGCACCAGGACGATGCGGTCGACGCCCGCGAGGTCCATCTGCAGGAGGAGGGTTTCCTTGAGGACGGGATACGGCTTCTGCGCCTCGTTGGCGCGGCCCTCCGGCCACGGGCGCTCGGGCGTATCGGCACCCCAGATGTGGACCTGGGAGTCGGCGATCAGCATCTCAGGCGCTGGCGCGGACCCGGGGCACGGAGGTGTCGACTTCGTCGAAGGTCACCCGCAGCGGCCCGTCTCCTGGGTGGTACTCGAGCACTTCGATTCCCAACGGGAGGCCGTCTTCGTCCAGCATTACGATTACGTCGCTGTCGGTGTGGTCGCAAATGACCTCTCTGTTGGGGTCACCGAAAAAGATTGTTAGCGTGTTGGTCCCCTTGTCGTGATGGATGGTTATCTCTGCCAAAGGAGCTCTCCTTCTTTCACCCGACCGGTGTCATACGCGCTGGTAACGTAAGCACGCTGCGACGCCTCCGAACGAACGACGACACAGACGAAGTGACGCACTCCCTGTACACGGTAGAACAGAAATACGTTTGGCCGCTTCGTGCTTCGCCGAACTTCGTCCGGGTCGGATGCCGTGATCCGCACGTCTACCAGTCTACCATTCAGGTCTCGGTGTTTTCGGAGCCGCACATCGTCCCAGACGACTTCTCGCATGACGATAGTCCCGCCGAGGACCGACTCGACCTCGAAGACAATGTCGTCGTCCACCTACTTTGCTTCGCCCAGCAACGCCCGCCGCAGCAGCAGCAGCGCAGTGGTTACGGCGCGGCGCTTCACCGCGGACCTGCCCTGGTTCATGGTCATGCTGAGGACGTGGGTGCCGCCCTCGGGCGTTGCGACCGCGACATGGACCGTGCCCGGAGGTATGCCGTCTTCCGCGTCGGGGCCGGCGACACCGGTGATGCCGATGCCGTAGTCCGCGCCAGCCTTGCGCCGAGCAGCTTCGGCCATGGCCTTCGCGGTTTCCTGGCTGACGACGCCGAACTCCTCAATGACCTCGGCGGGAACGCCAAGGTCAATCTTCTGCTGTGTCGAGTACGAAACATAACCACCGAGGAAGTATTCGCTGGCACCGGGGACATCGGTGAGTGTGTTGGCCATCAGCCCACCGGTACACGATTCCATGATCGCGAGCGTCGTGCGTCGTTCGTGCATCTGGTCGGCGACGTAGCCCTCCATGGTGTCTTCATCGCGCCCCCAGATGGCGGTCCCGAAGATGCGGTTCATCTCCTCTTCGACCGGGTGAATCTTCGCCCAGGCCTCTTCGCGCGTGTTGGCTTTGGCGCCGATGCGGAGGTGGACACCGTCCGCGCGGGCGTAGGTGCCGATGCCGATGCCGGGGGTGTCGTAGAGGTGCCTGGCCATCTCATCGACGGTACCCTCGCCGATGCCGACCGTCTTGATCGTCCGCGTGACCAGCACCTGGCCATCGGAGCGCCGTTCGAGTTCAGGCTGCACTTCCTTGAGCCACATCCGCTCCATCTCCGGGGGCACACCGGGCATGCAGATGATCATTTTGCCGTCACGTTCGACCCACCAGCCGGGGGCGGTGCCGCGTGGATTGTCGATAGCGCGGCAGCTGGGGATGAGCCACGCCTGTTTGACGTTCGATTCGGGCATTGGGTAGCCGCGCCCGCTGAACCAGGCGCGAAGCCGAGTTTCGAGTTCGGGATCGACGTGCGGCGTTTCGCCAAGCATCTGGGCGATGCCTTCGCGCGTCATGTCGTCTTCGGTGGGGCCGAGCCCACCGGTACAGATGATGACGTCGGAACGGTTCCAGGCGCGTTCGAACGTTTCGACGATGCGGCCCATGTTGTCGCCGACGACGGACTTGTAGTTAAGGTCGATGCCGAGTTCGGGCAGGCGCTGCGCGATGTAGGCGCTGTTGGTGTCGATGATTTCACCGAGAAGGATCTCGGTGCCGATGGCGATGATTTCTGCTTTCACGCGGGAAGTGTACACAGGGGCCGAGTGCTGAGTGCCCGGTGCCCAATGCCGAGTAGAGTTGGGACGTGTCGAAGAAACGTAAGGCTCCGCGAGAACCTCTGCCACCGCCGGCAATCTCGCTGATTCGAATGCATCACCCGTTTCCATCGCTCGTCGTCACTGCAGTCACGGTCGCGTTCGCGTTTTTCGCCGATTCCTCGCCCGCCGCGGAGACGGTCGTTGCGCTTGGGGTGGCGATGCTGTGCTACCAGTTCTCCATCGGCATCGCGAACGACATCGTGGATGCGGCGGATGACAAGAAGGCGAAGCCGTGGAAGGCGATCCCGAGAGGTGTGGTAACCAGGCGGAGGGCGATTGTCCTCGCGACGGGGTTCGCGGGGGTGGGAATGGCGATTTCCTCTGGTCTGCCCTTCGAAGCGTGGCTCGTGGGCATCGCCGGGCTGGCCTGCGGCCTGGCGTACGACGTGCAACTCAAACGGACGGCGTTGAGTTGGGTCCCTTTTGCCATCGCGTTGCCGCTGATTCCGGTGTGGGTGTTCCTGGCGTTGGACCGCTGGGAACCGCTGCTCTGGTTCGCTTTTCCGCTGGGCGGACTCATCGGGCTCGCGTTGCATCTCGCGAACCAGGCGCCGGACGTGCCAGGTGAACCGAACGTGCGCGGGCTTGCGCACCGGCTTGGCACGGAGCGCGCCGCGAACCTGTCGCTCGGCATTTTCGGTTTGGCCGGAATGTTTGCCGTGGTGGTGCTGTTGTTCGCGGGAGGGGCCATGCAAGCGTTGCTGACCGCCGCGACCGTGCTCATCGCCGGGGTCATGTCGCGCCGGGCCGTGGCGGCATTCGGTCCGGATGGACTGTTCGGATTGCTGGCTGCCTCGAGTGCCGCCATCGCGGTGCTGTTCGTTTCCGCCGTTGTGGGTTAGACCCGTGACAGTTCGCGCTGCATTTGCGCAAGACCCATGGGGCCCAAATTGAGTGCCGCCCGATGCCAGTCCTTCAAGCTGAACGCGTCGCCCTGGCGCTGCTTCGATGCCTCGCGAGCCTCGACCCAGCAGCGTTCGCCGACCTTGTAGCTGATCGCCTGTCCGGGCGTCCCGAGGTAACGAATGACTTCGCTCTGCATGAAATCGACCGGGAATTGCGAACGTTGGAGGCAAAACTCCTGGCCCAGGTCGGCGTTCCATGTCTCGCCGGGGTGGTATTCCTCAGATTGGGGAATCTTGAGTTCCAGGTGCATGCCGATATCGACAACGACGCGGACGGCACGCATCGCCTGCGCGCGCAGCATTCCGAGGTAGTAATCCGGGTTGTCGAGGTATCCGAGTTCGCCCATGAGTCGCTCGGCATACAAAGCCCAGCCTTCGACATACCCGGATGTGCCGCCCATCAGCCGCTGAAAACGCGAGAGCTCGGCGGAGAGATACTTCGCCGT
>JANPDX010000015.1:0-2909 GCA_031431695.1 Dehalococcoidia bacterium | reverse complement strand
GATGACCAAGTTCAACCCGTGTTTCCGGACGCGATCGAGCGCATACCCAGGGAAGAACAACGACACCTGTCCGGTGTCCACCATCGCCGCCGCAAGAATCTCCGTGAGGAGCTGCTTCTCCTTGAGCACGCTCTCCATTTGGCCGGCGAGCATCTGGACGTGTTGCACCTCCGGCAGGATCGAGGACTGACCCGATGCGATGGCGACGGCTTCGCTGGCGTAGTTGCGCTCGACGTCAGCCACTTAGATGACCTCCCGCAACACGTTCGTGACGGCTGATGGTTCGGGCAGACGCACTTGGTGTGACCAAGCCCGAGCCGGTGTTGTTACGTGCGCGCGGAGGGACAGGCGGGTAAACGTCACGCCACAGCCTCACGCGGAGTCGTATGACCCGACCTGTCACGCCTACGCGATACCTTCGCCACCGGCTCAGGGGCACAGAATCGAAGTCTGGACGGGGCGATTCCCAGCGCCTTAGCCAGCGCCGCGATGGTCCTGTAGCGGGGATTGGAATTGCGGCCGGTCTCGAGATCAGAAATCGTGGTCTGGTCGATGCCGGATTCAGCGGCGAGGACGTCTTGCGTCATCTTCCGCTGCCGCCGCGCCTCTCTCAGCGTCAGAAACTTCATACGGAAAGGAATATAACCGTATGGGGGAACACTGTCAAGTCAGTATTCTCCTTTTCACGAAGTATTTTTCGTGAATACGCTAAGTCCTTGTAGCCGTATGGGTTACACAGTAACGGCGCTATACTCGCGTGGCGTGACGATTACCGAATGCGTGAACTTGTGGCTGGAGTCCACGGGGGTCAAGCAGACTGTCGTCGCTGAGCGGTCTATCACGAGTTGATCGACGACGCGGCCCGGCACGCGGTGGAGGCCGTTGGACCGGTTGTGGTACGTGAGTCGACTTCGACAAACCCAGACAAACCCCGAATACTCCAGACTGGTAAGCAGACACAAAAAAAGCCCGGTTCGAAAGCGAAACCGGGCCGATTCTAGTTGGTGGACGCGGGGAGGATCGAACTCCCGACCTCTGCATTGCGAACGCAGCGATAGGACGAATAACCCTCAATACTACTAGGCGTTCGTGCCAGTTTGGTTGCCTTGCGGTTGGGAGTTGACGGTCAGCCGGTCACGTCCCGACCGTCCAGCCGCTCGTGGCGCCACATCGGAGGCGTGATCAACGAGAACTTTCGCGTGCGTGGCCCTCGGTCCAGGTATGGCAGTTCACGCACTCACGACGAGGCGAACGCCAGCGACCATCCCTGAACACGGCGTCTCTCTCGTGATACCAGATATAGCCGCAGTCGGCGCAAACAAACTTCCACGTAACGTCGCAAAGGTGTGGCGGCGGTACGGGCCGATGCGGGATCACGTCTCCACTGGAGGCGTGCGCCATGAACAACCGGACAAGCGGATGCTGGGGCACTGAGTCCTTTCATCGCTGCGCGATGACTTCCGCCACCGCTTCGTCCTGCCAGTTCCAGTGATAACAGCAGGCGCGCACAACGGCCACAAGGGAGCCGTCACCCTGCCGGACGTGCGTCTCGCGCACCGCGCCATCGATAGACGCTCCTGCCTGTCGATCCGTTTCCTCAATGACGCAGTCCATGCAGCACGGACCGTGATGGATACGCGGGCGATCCCAACAGTGCTGCACCATGAGGTCACCGTCGGCTAACCCTCGTACGATCCGCCGCAGAAGCCGCTGACGTCGTAACAGCCGTCATTTCCCGGACCACCGGACGGCCACGCCGACGCGTGGTCCGTCGTCTCTGCGGTACGCGACTTCGCCGAGGACGGTCCAGCGATCGCCGGCCCGCTGCACGTAGAGCGCGCGCACGCCGGGACCATCGGCCCTGGTGTACGTGGCATCGAGCAGGATCGCTTGGTTGTGCCCGTTCGGGATCGCAGCTTCCGCGGCGGCAAGGGAGTCATGGACAACTTTGGCCAGGGACGCGGTGTCGAACGGCCCAGGGCTCACCGTGGGATCTCGTCCTTGTTTGTATTGACGGATGGCGTCGGGATAGCCGGATCGCTGACGATGTCTTCGATCTCGTGCTCGGTCATCGCGTAGGGCGCCGCCGCCGCGGTCAGGAACTTGAGACGTCCTTGATACTTCTGGTAGACGCTCCACGCGAGGACCGCCACGACCGGCACGAGGTATGTGACGATGTTGCCGATCTGGTTCTCCGATAACGTGACGTCGGCGTGCGCAGCCAGGTAGCCCGCCAACCAGACCACGATCGCCCGAACAAGGACGCCGAGAATCTGCTGTACGAACGGCGGGATCGTCGTCACTGTTTCCTCCTGAGTCCCAGCCTCACGTCGTGCTGGAGTCCCAGACGATCCCTCGACGTCTTCCCGGCCGCTTCATAGTTCACCAGCGCCGCGTCGATCGCGGCCTGTAGCCCGACCAGGTCGAGCGGCTTGCCGGCATCGATGCGTGCGGACAGCCGCCGATCAACCTCGGCGATCGCGGCGCGGTCCTCGGACACCTTGCCGACGAGTTCAGCACGCAGCGTGGCGATGGCAGCGTCGAGATCTGCGCGCGTCACGCCGCCTGGCGTGGGTGGTGGAGGTGTCACAACCACCACGACACCGAGGTGGTCAACAGGGGTCACTCGCATGAAGACCTGATCGGGGATCGGCTCGCCTTCCCCGAAGGTCAGCTCTCGGCTCGTGCCGTTGACGATGTCCCAGACGCAGAGAACGCCATCGACAAAGCGCGCGATGCCGTCCTTGCTTTGCGGACGGCCGCCTCCAGCGTTCTTTGTGCCCCACACCGGCGAGACACTGAAGGCCATCTGCTGCGCAGCCTTGAGCGCCCACTGACGGCGCTCCTCGTCGTCTGGGCTCCGAATGAGCGCCGGGAACTTGGCGGCGAGCTGGCGCAGCAGGGTCTGC
>JANPDX010000014.1:0-1527 GCA_031431695.1 Dehalococcoidia bacterium | reverse complement strand
CTGGACCGGGTTGAGGGGGGCAGGTCAGCGCGGCTTCGTGACTTCCCACGGCCCGTCCTTGCCAACGCTGATGATGGTCTCACCGTCGTAACGGAACAGCCCCTGCCACCCCCCGAGCCAGAATCGTCCCGTTCGATCCTGGTACGTGCACTGAATAGCGGTGGTGGTCAGGCCCTGGGCTTCCCCGAAGTTCGTGAAGGTCTTGCCGTCGTAGCGGTACACGCCCGAGTTCTCGATCGGGAACCAGATGTTGCCGGCACGATCTTCGTAGAGATCCCACGCTTCCATGCCGTGCACGCCATCCTTTGCGGTGACGTGCGTGAACTTATCCCCGACGCGATAACAGATGCCGTTGTGATGGGTCGCGAACCAGATCCGTCCCTGACGGTCTTCGAGAATGTCGTTCACCGAATTGTCGCTGAGGCCGTCCGCCTCCGAGATGTTCGTGCATGATTTGCCGTCGTGCACGAACGCTCCGCCGGGCGTGCCGAACCACATACGTCCCCCCTTGTCCTGCATGATGCAGAGCACGATGCGCTCGCTCGTTACACCTACACTCAAATTCGGTTGAACCGCAGGCAGAGGAAACTCGGTAAACGTCTTCCCATCGAACCGACTCACGCCGCCGAACGTGCCGATCCAGAGCAGTCCATCGCGGTCGATGATCACGCTCCAGATGTCGTCGTGCGCGAGACCGTGCTTGGTCGTGTACGTGGTGAACCGGACGCCGTCGTACTTGATCAATCCGAGTTCGGTGCCGAACCAGATGGCGTCGTGCTTGTCCTGAACGATGGCACGCACCGCGATGCCGGGGAATCCTTCCTTTACGCAGAAGAACTCCACTGATTTGCCGTCGTAGCGGGCGACGCCGTCGCCATTGGTCCCGAACCAGAGACGGCCACTGCGGTCTTCAAGGATGCGTCGAATGAAGGGGCTGAGCGGCGTCGTTGCTGCGGCCTCTGGAGGACTCTGCGTTGTCGGCGGCAGGGACTGCAGGTAGGCGGGTGGCGCGGCGGAGAGAGCGCCGCAGACGAGGAACGGCAGGATCCATACCCCGGGCTGGTGTCGAGGCAATGCAAACCGCGGTGTGAAAGGTTGAGTCATTACGGCACCCTGTTCCGACATTTCCCATTTGACCTCCGCCCGGCGACGCCGCCGGGCCGTTCTCCACCACTATATCCAATACGGCTCAAGAGCGTCCAGCGCATGTTAGGGACGGTGCACATCAACCATCCACCTTCAGCTACCCGACCTGCTCCATCACCTCGGCAGCCTTCTTTTCGTCGAGTTCCGCGTAGATTTCTGTCGTTCCCGCTGAAGCGTGCCCCAGAACAACACGGGCGGCCTCAATGCCGAACTGCTTTCGCAGAAAGGTAGCCGCGTTGTGTCGAAGCCGATTCGGCGACCAATGGTGCTCCGAAATCCATCGGTGCGCCTCGACCTCGGTCAACCCGTCCGGAACGGGAAACGCCCTGCGGCAACCACGCGCGACCGCCACCGCATAGCTCCGCCGTGTATAGCGGCTGC
>JANPDX010000013.1:0-5123 GCA_031431695.1 Dehalococcoidia bacterium | reverse complement strand
CCGCCAGATGCTGAACCTTGTGGGGCCTACGATCATGCTCCACGGCACGGACGAGCAGAAGGCGGAACACCTCCCGCCTATGCTTCGCGGCGAAGTCGCCTGGTGCCAGGGCTTCAGCGAGCCGGGGTCGGGCTCCGACCTTGCCAGCCTTCAGACCCGGGCAACGCGTGACGGCGACGAATACGTGGTCAACGGCCAGAAGATCTGGACCTCGGGCGCACACCGGGCCGACTGGATGTTCATCCTGACCCGGACGGACCCGGATGCTCCAAAGCATCGCGGCATCAGTTATCTGTTGCTGGACATGAAACAGCCCGGTGTGAGCGTCCGGCCGTTAATCAACATGGCGAACGGCCACGTTTTCAACGAGGTCTTTTTCGAAGATGTGCGGGTACCGGTGCGGAACCGCATCGGCGAAGAAAACCGCGGCTGGTACGTGGGCACCACCACTTTGGACTTCGAGCGCTCGAACATCGCCCGTTCGATAGCGGCTCATAAGAACGTGACACGGCTTGCCGGCTACCTGAAGGCTCGCCGCGCCTCCGGCAACCCGGTGCCAGGCGCCTACCGGCTCGAAATCATCGACCGGGCGGTCGAAACCAGCATCTGCCAGCTCCTCTCGTTCGTGGTGGTTTCGATCCAGGCGAAGGGCGGCGTGCCGAACATGGAAGCTTCCATGTGCAAGATGTACGGCTCCGAACTCTCCCAGCGCATAGCGACAACGAAGATGCACGTGACCGGGATGTACGGGCAGGAGCGGACACCTCGCGGGCTCCAGGACGAACACGGAATGAACGCCGCCATGGAGTACATGCAGGTAGTCCCCGCGACCATCGCTGCCGGATCCAGTGAAATCCAGCGCAACATTATCGCAACGCGTGGGCTGGGGATGCCCCGAGGCTAGCCTTCAGCGGTGACCGCATTCGACTCGCCGGGCCAAATTGGTCCGGCTTTTCGTTGCCGCGGCTTAGCAGGAGAACCAGGGACGGGACGTGCATGCATCTATTTGGAAGGCGAGGAATCCACCGCCGTTGATTGCGGCAACGATGGTGCTGGTGCTGGTGGCCGGAACGGTCCCGAACTGGCCGATCTCTGCCAACGCGTTGAACAACTCGACCGGGGCGCGCAGTTTGAGGGCGGTCTCCTGGGCACCGTCGATGCGCGCCGTGGTGCCGGGCGCAAAACGCAGAGGTGATGGAGAGCTGCGAAGGCCTTCGGACTGGCCGCCTTCGATTCCGTTGGCGAGTCTCGTCGGCGCATTGGGGCAGGCTTCTGGAACTACGATCCGGTAAGGGCCGAAGATGGCGTTGCTAAGGATAGTCGTCCCCACGACTCGCTCCCGGATGACGATTTCAGCGTAGTCAGACGGGAAAGCGGTCGCGATCAGCTGTTCCGCAACGGCCCGCTCGGTGGTCGAGGCGCGATTCATTCGGTAGTGGCCGGGCCAAATTGGGCCTGGCGGTTCGCCAGTGGATGCAAGCATGGCGCCCCCCGACGACAGCGACGAGAGGTCCTCGGAAACGCGCATCGATGCGGGAACTGTCCCCATGCGGCCGAACTCGGCGGACTCGATATCGTATGCGTACCGCCCGCCGCCCTGGTCTTCGAGCCCGCGTTGGTTCACCAGCTTTTGGGAAAGGGTGACGCCTGGCACGAGTGGGAGCCTGACTGGTGGCAGTTGGATGAAGCACCCCTCCGCGATGCGGAGAAGATACTGGCGCCCGTTAAAGATGATCGCGTCCGGGAGGGCTTTCCCTTCGGGCCCGCTCGTCCGTTCCCAAACCCAGCCCCTATCGGGTATGGAAGTGAACCGGTAGCCCTCGGCGCCGCCGGGACTGAATAGTGCCACGACGGCATCGCTGGCTACAAGGCGATCCCGGGCGACCACGAGGTCAGGCGCATTGCTCCGCGGCTGGAACAGTACCCAGCCCGAAACGATGACCACAACGCCCAGGGCCACCAGGATCTGCCACCGCATGCTCCAACGCTAGGGTGTCCGAGAAGGCACTACAAGCCGCCGCCGCCAATCGCCGGGACGATGGTGATCTCCGTGCCGGGAGCTACCGCGTCGTGGAGTGCAAGGGAAATCACCTCGCCGTCTATCGCGAACGCAAGCTCCGGCCGCAAGCGTCCGTCCTCGACGACGCGTGCATAAAACCCGGGGCAGCGGATATCGACCTCTCGAAGGACTTCTTGGATGTTCGTGCCGGGGACTTCCACCTTCGAAGCCCCGGCACAAAAGTCACGCAAGGTAGCGGGAATGATGACGAACGCCACTAAGCGAGCATGCGCATCGGATGGAGCGACCTCTTGAACGGGTTGAGGACAAGGCCCATCACCTCGAGCGTTACGACTCCCAGTAGTGCGGAGTCACCTGGCTCGCCCAAAATCATTGGGCTCGTACCCTGGCCTTCTGGTTCCAGCTCCATCCAGCATTCGCCCACATCCCGCTCCATCTCGGTCCCGTCGGCGAGGACGAACCCGACGCGACGTAGCGGCTGTAGGCCGAGCCTTTTCCAGACATCGCGGGGCACGAGCGAATAGGTAGCGCCGCTATCGACATGGAATCGGACACGTTCACTTACGCCGGTCGTCCCGCGAAGTGTGCCCCAAACATAGGTTGAGCCCATCGGTGTCGCCTCCTACTCCAAACCGTTCAATGCCTCCACGACGCGGCGCGGCGACATCGGCAGGTCGGTGAAACGATGGCCGGTTGCGTCAGCGATTGCGTTGGCGATTGCCGCAAGCGGCGGGACGATCGGCACTTCGCCGACGCCCCGAACACCGTACGGGTGCCCGGGGTTCGGGACCTCGACGAGGATCGTGTCGATCATCGGGACATCGAGAGCGGTTGGCATGCGGTAATCGAGGAAGCTCGAGTTCGCCATGCGGCCGCTTTCGTCGTAGTAGTACTCCTCATTGAGGGCCCAGCCGATGCCCTGGACGACGCCGCCCTGGATCTGTCCTTCGACATATGCCGGGTGAATGGCAGTGCCGACATCCTGGGCGGCGGTGTAGCGCAGGATGGTGACCTTGCCGGTGTCCGGATCCACTTCGACATCGACGACGTGAGTGGAGAAGGCTCCGCCGGCGCCCCGGGCGAGGAGCGATGCCTTCCCGGCGATGGGGCCACCAGTCCTCGCGGACTGTCCGGCCAACTCCTTGAAGGTCATTTCCTTGGTGGAGTCCTTGAGGCTGTGCAGCTTCCCATCTTCGTAGACGACCTCTTCTGCCGGGGCGCCCCAGAGCTTGGCTGCGCGGGCGATCATCTGGCGCCGGATGTCCATGCCCGCTTCGAAGCAAGCAAGGCCGCTGGCGAAAGTGGTCCGCGAACCACCGGTCACGTCGTTGTGGCCGATGGAGTCGGTATCGACGACGGTCGGGCGGACGCTTTCAAAGGGCACGCCCAGGACTTCGGCGAGCTGCATCGCGAGCGAGGCGCGCGTGCCGCCAATGTCAGTAGAGCCTTCGACAAGGTTGATGGTGCCATCCGTGTTGACGTTGGCAACGACGCTGGACTGCATGCCGCCATTGAACCAGTAGCCACTGGCAACGCCACGGCCCCGGTTCGGCCCTTCGATGGGCGACTTCCAGTGCGGCGAGTCGATGGCGGCCTGGAGGGTCTCTTCCGCTCCGATTCGGGGGAAGGCCACGCCTGTGACCATGCGCGTACCCTCTTTCGAGGCATTTTCGAGCCGGAACTCGAGCGGGTCGAGGCCCTGCTTCTTGCAGATTTCATCGACGACACTTTCGATGGCAAAGGCCGCGATGGGTGCGCCGGGCGCTCGGTAGGCCGCCGTCTTCGGCTTGTTGACCACCACGTCGTAGGCGTTGATTTCGAAGCTGTCGATGTTGTACGGCGAGAGCATCGTCATGGAGCCCGCGCCAACGGCGGAGCCCGGGTAGGCGCCAGCTTCGTAACAGAGCGTAGCCTCGACTGCGGTCAAACGATTGCCTTTTGCGGCGGCCTTGACCTTCATGTAGCTGCCGCTGGTTGGGCCGCTGCCTTCGAAGACGTCGGTGCGGCTCATAAGGAGCTTGACCGGGCGGCCGGACTTCTTCGAGAGCAGCGCGGCGACGGGGTCCAGATAGATGGGCAGCTTTCCGCCAAAGCCGCCGCCGATCTCCATCGGGACAACCTTGATTTTAGAGATGGGGTGCTTCAGAACTTCGGCGGTGAGGCTGCGGACAGCGAAGGCTCCTTGCGTGCTGGTCCAGATCGTGATGGTGCCATCGGTATTCCAGTTCGCGGTCGCGTTGTGGGGCTCGATGTAACCCTGGTGAACCATCTTGGTAGTGAACTCGCGTTCGACCACGATGTCCGCCTCGGCGTAGGCCGCCGCAAGGTCGCCGCCGGCAAACTTGTTGTAGGTGGCGATGTTCGAAGCCTTCTCGGAGAGGGCGCCCGTCATGAGCGTCTTGGTATGGCGGGTCTCGTTGAGCAGGGGCGCATCTTCGCGCATGGCGTCGCGAACGTTCAGGACGGGCGGCAGGATCTCGTACTGGACTTTGATTTTCGCAAGCGCTTCTTCGGCGACGTGCGAGTTCGTGGCGGCCACGGCCGCGACGGCATGACCACGGTAAAGCGCCTTCGTCGATGCAAGGATGTTGTCCAAAGCGTCTTTGAGATTGACCGCGCTCTCGCCGAGATCCTCGATCTTGTCGCTGGCGGCGGGGAAGTCTTTCGCTGTTACGATCGCGAAGACGCCGGGGTGCTTCTGGGCCTCGCTCGTATCGACCGAAAGGATGCGTGCGTGGGCGTGGGGGCTGCGAAGGATACGGGCGTGAATCAAGCCCGGAAGGTGAATGTCGGCGCCGTACTGGGCTTTGCCGGTGACCTTTTCCACGCCATCGGGACGAATAGGGCGGGTACCGATCACCTTATATTCAGGACGTTCGACGGTAGTCATGGCTATTTCGCCTCCTGGAGTTCGGTCGCGGCGCGTTGCACTGCGCGCACGATCTTGTCGTAACCGGTGCAACGGCAGAGGTTGCCGGAGAGCCAGAAGCGGATGCGGTGCTCATCGGGGTTCGGTTCCTGGTCGAGCAAGGCTTTGGCGGACATGATGAAACCTGGGGTGCAAATGCCGCACTGGAGTGCTGCTTCCTGGAGGAATGCGTCT
>JANPDX010000012.1:0-3287 GCA_031431695.1 Dehalococcoidia bacterium | reverse complement strand
CTGGACCGCTGATCGAGACTTCGAAAAATTCCCGCAACTCCGCATTCGTAACCCTCTCCTCTAGAACGGCCGTACTTCGCGGGCGTAATCACGGCCGCCGCGAATGGTCACGCGCATCACGGAGCCGAAGCGGGAGTCGTCTTCGATGAGTTCGATAACACCGGCGGCGATGTCCTCGGGCATGAGGATGCCGCCGACCATGCGGCTCATCTCTTCGACACGCTCATCACCGGCGCGGCGCACGAGCGGCGTATCGACGAACGACGGGCAAATGGCGTTGACGCGGATATTCGATTCGGCCGCGAGGTAACCAAGCGATCGGCTGAAGTTCACGACCCCTGCTTTGGCTGCCGCATAGACCGGCGAATTCGGCATCGGCAGAAGGCCGCCCATGGAAGCCGTGTTGATGATGACTCCCGGCTTCCCGGCCCGGCGCATTTCGCGCACGGCAATCCGAGTGGCATCGATGACGGCCGTGAGGTCGATTTGGACGACCTTCGCCCAGTCACCCGGGTCATCCGCGAACAGGTCTTCCCCGCCGATGCCGGCGTTGTTGAACGCGATATCGAAGCGGCCGAAGTGCTCAACGGCGCTGGCGAAGGCGCCGGCGAGGTCTTCGGTCTTCGTCACATCGCAATGCCGAAAGACCGCCTGACCGCCTTTGGCGGCGACCATATCGACGGTCAGCTTGCCACCAACGGCGTCCACGTCGGCGACAACGACCTTTGCGCCGTTTGCGACCAGGGCGAGAACGGCGGCACGGCCAATGCCTGAGCCGCCTCCGCTGACGACGGCGACTTTCCCTTCGATTTCCACGAGTCACTCCTTGAATGTGAAGCCGATCCCGGCTGAACGTAAGGGAACTGTACTCCCAGTGGTGCTTTTCGGTGATCCGGTCCATCGGCGACGAGAGGCGGGGCTGACGGTGGTCGAGTCGACATCCGCGGGCGACGAACTGAGAATCCAGCAATGCCGATTTTCGCCGTTGGGGACAAAGTGCCCCGTATCCATCCCTCCGCCTTCATCGCGCCGACCGCATCGATCGTGGGCGACGTCACGATCCATGAAAACGCATCGGTCTGGTATGGGGCCGTAGTCCGCGGCGACACCAGCTACGCCGTCATCCACCGGGGTGCCAACGTCCAGGACGGGGCGGTGGTACACGGAAGGGCGGATCTGCCTGCGATCATCGAAGAAGAGGCGTCGATCGCGCACAACTGCGTCATTCACGGGGCGGTTATAGGCAGGCGGGCGCTCATTGGAAACGGCGCCCTGGTGCTCGATGGCGCGAAGATCGGCGCCGGATCGCTGATCGCGGCGGGTTCGGTGGTGCTCGGCGACACTGAGATACCGCCGGGCGTGCTGGCGGCTGGCACCCCCGCAGTTGTGAAGCGGGCGATTGCGGGGACGGCTTCGGAGGAATGGGTGACCGGGAATCCGGGCCGGTACGCGCGACTGGCCGTGCTGCACCGCGAGGGATTGCGGGAGATGGAGCGGGGTGAGGTTGGGGCCCCGTAGCGGGGAATATCTACCAAACCCGGTTTCCATGTCCTACCATCAACACCTGGACTACCGAGAGTACATTCACACAGACCCACGCATCATGGTGGGCAAGCCCGTTATCAGGGGCACCCGGATCACGGTTGAGTTGATCCTCGAGAAGCTTTCATTTCAGAGCTTCGATGAGATCCTGCTCGACTACCCGCATCTGACCCGAGACAAATTGCAGGCGGTGGTGCTGTATGTCCTCGATGTGCTGCGGATGGATGACGTGGTCATGGCCGGCCGTGCCGAATCGTGAATTTCGTCGGCGGCGAGAGCCCTGAGGCCCGTGTCATTGGCATGATTCGCGCGGAATCCCACTCGGTATTCTATGTTCACGACGGCTCCGCGGGGATGCCCGACGACGAGGTGCTCGCACTCAGCGTCCGAATGAACGCCCCGGTCATCACCAACGACCGGGACTTCGGCGAATTGATCTTTCGGCAGGGTCAGGCTTCGGTGGGCGTCATCTTTCTGCGTTTTGGGACGATGCCGACTTTGGAAAAGGGTGGGCATCTCATCCGTTGGCTTCGCGAGAACGAACATCTTGTGCTTGGCCACTACGTGGTCCTGGGGCCTCGGTTGTCACGCGTCAGAAGGCTTGAATAGGCCTGGTCGCCCCGCTTACATCCGTTCGGCCCGACGCGTCCGATGATAGGCGAACCACCACTCCCCGAGGCTCGACATGACCGCTCCCGCCCAGGCTCCCGCACCCGAAGTCTTCTCCACCGGCCATAGCACCTCCTTCGTCGGTAACGCCGATTTTCATCGCTGCCTTGCTGACTTGATCAACACCGCCGAAAGCGAGGTCATCGACCTGGTCGTCCCGGAGTTGCGGCCGGACGAACACGACGTGCACATCCTGAAGGGCTACGGCAACGCGGTACGGCGTGGAATCACGTGCAAGACGCTCATCGCTCCGGAACACCTTTACCTCGTGCAGTCCACCTGGGACTCGAACTTCGACATGCGCACCTTCTTGCAGAAATTCACCCACATTCGACTGATCGACCGCGTGAACGGGCCGTTTACTGTCGTTGACCGGCGCAAGGTGTTGCTCAACATCCAGGACGCTGAAGAAGCGGGCGAGTACACGACCTCCGTGGTGTTCGAGGACGAGAGCCTGGCACGGCACCTGCTCGGTACGTTCGCGAAGCTGTGGGACCAGGCGCCGGGCGAGCAGGAGCGGCTCATCGCCGCGTGGGAAGCGGCCAGGGGATAGCCGTTACGCCTGCCCCTTCAATGCGGCAAGCAATCCGAGGAGCACCAGCGCCATACCGAACAGCAACGCGAACCGAAGCGTGGACTTCTGGTTCGCGGTCAGGCCGGTCGAACTCTCCGATTCCACGACGTTATGCCCTTCGTCGTTTTCGCGAAGGACTTTGCGAGCGTGCGCCGCCTTCCCCGCAGGGACGAAGATCGCCCAGGAACCGCCAAGGGCGAGCGTGGCCACGCGGTAGGGAGTCATCGAGCCATGCACACGGGTGCGAATGCCTTCGGCTTCGAGGCGGCCAGCGACGATGCTCGACAGTGCTTCACCATCGCCAATCCAGACTTGTTCCCAGCGGCGCGACTTCCGCTCGAACCGTGTGATGACGGCCATTTCGCTCTACGCGGAGACCAGGGCATCAAGGCGGTGGCGGCGCAGTTCGGCCATGACCTTCTGACCAGTGACTTCGTCCGGTTCGACGACCGGGAGCCGGGGTGCGCCGATTTCGAAGCCGAGTTGACGGAGTACATAGCGA
>JANPDX010000011.1:0-5183 GCA_031431695.1 Dehalococcoidia bacterium | reverse complement strand
AAGTCATCGTCGGCGGTGGCCTTCGTCCCCTGCCGCGCCGCATACCATTCCACCGTTCGCGGCAGTCCCGCCGCGAACCGCACTCGAGAACTCCAGCCCATCGCGCGAATCTTCGAACTGTCGAGGGCGTACCGCCGGTCGTGCCCGGGACGGTCCAGCACCGGCCGAATCAGTTCGGGCGACCGTTCGGCGAATCCGCAAATCTGCCGCGCGACCTCGATGTTCGTGATCCGTTCCCCCGAGCCGATGTTGAACTCCGCCAGACCACCCGCCGGCAGCGCCCGTGCGACCAGCCGGATAGCGGCAACAAGGTCATCAACAAACAACCATTCGCGTTCCTGTAGGCCGTCTCCGTAGAGCGGCATCGGCTCGTTCGACAGTGCCCTGGTCACGAACAGCGGGATGAACTTCTCCCGGTGCTGCCGCGGCCCGTACACATTGCACGACCGCAACACCGTCACCGGCAAGTCATAGGTCTCGCAATACGCCCGAATCATCAGTTCGGCCGCCGCTTTGCTCGCCGAATACGGAGATGACGGTGCGAACGCTCGCCTCTCATCAGCCTCATCCGGGGCAGGCAGCGAACCGAAGACCTCGTCAGTCGACATGTGGATCAGCGCTGCCCGCCCATCGCTCCGCACGGCCTCCAGCAGGCACACCACCCCTTCCACATCCGTCCGCGCGAAGACTGCCGGGTCGTGCAGCGAACGATCCACATGCGTTTCAGCGGCAAAGTTGAGGACGAGGTCGCACCCCGCCACGAGTTCTTTCACCAGGGCGGCGTCGCAAAGGTCGCCCTCGACAAAATGATAGTTCGCCCGGCCGTTCACGACTTCCACATTGGCCGGGTTTGCGGCATACGTGAGCTTGTCCAGGTTCGTTACTTCCCAGCCATCTTCCACGAACGCCTGTACCGCGTGGCTTCCAATGAAACCGCACCCGCCAGTGATCAGCGCCCTCATGCTCCACCCTCGACGCGTGAATGATCGCCGAGCACCAATCGCGTGCCCTCGGCGGCGCACTCGACATGTACGAAACGGCCGAGCATCGAGTCGACAATCCGAGGACAGTCCCGGATGACGCAACTCTCCATCACGATAGAGTTGCTCAACGAGCTGTTGGCAACATCGCAGTTGGCGCCAATCGCCACATCCGGCCCGATACGGCTGCCCCTGAGCCGCGCGCCGGGACCGATGGCGACTGGCCCCGTAAGCACACAGTCCTCGACTCGCGCTCCGGCCCCCATAACGATGGCACCGGAAGCGGTTGAGCGGAGGACTGTCGCGGACGGGTCGATAAATCCCGCGAACGTACCCAGGACGGCCCGGTTTGCGGAAAGCATGTCTTCCATCTTCCCGGTGTCGATCCAGTAGTCAGCGGTCACCTCGGCATCCACGACCGACCCGCGAGCGATGATGGCGTTCAGTGCGTCAGCTATCTCGTATTCGCCGCGGCCGCTCGGTCTCAGCGCCTCAATGACGTCAAAAATTTCCGGCCGGAAGGCATAAACGCCAATCACCGCAAGATTCGAGGGAGGCTCGGCGGGCTTCTCCACCACCCTCGCGAGGGTCGTACCGGAGACGACGCCGACACCAAACGCCCTCGGATCGGCGACTTCTTTCAGGACGACCGAGGCCGCCCCGCTGGATCCTGCGAAGGCCCTCACAAACGCCTCGATCCCTCCAAGGAGCACGTTGTCTCCCAGGTAGAGAATCAGGGACTCCCCCGCCGCGAAGTCCCGGCACATGCCGAGGGCGTGGGCTATCCCAAGAGGCGAGTCCTGCCGCACGTATGTGAAACGAGCGCCGAACGCCGAACCATCGCCCATTGCCAGCCGAATTTGTTGTTCCGTATCCCCAACCACAAGCGCGATTTCGGTGATGCCGCAGGCCACCAGTTGCGTGACCGGAAAGTGCAGCACCGGCACGTTGCCAATCGGGACGAGTTGTTTTGCGCCGGAGTACGTGAAGGGTCGCAATCTGCTTCCCTTACCACCTGTCAGCACAACGCCCTTCATTAGGTCGGGATTATAGGTTCCGTCCGCGTGTAGGATCGCCCGATGGCCGAGCGCGCGATCCGGGTTTTCTACAACGCCAGCGCCGTACCCTCGCGCCCCGCCGGGGCCGGTGTGTACACACTCGAACTCGGCGCTGCCCTGGCCGCCCTCCCCGACATCGAACTCGAGGTGGCTGCTGCGGAAAAACTCGGGTTCGGGACGCACGTAACCACGCCCCGCCGAAAGGCGGAACGAATCCGTTGGGAGGAGTTCAAACTCCAAAGGGACCGCACCCTTGATTCGTGCGATTTGTACCACGGTACCCACTTTCTTACGCCAAAAACGCACGTCCCCACCGTCGCCACCGTCCACGACCTCACGTTCTTCCGAATTCCCGGCCGGTACGGGCTTGCCCATCGCATGTACTATCGCCACCTCGCCCGCGCGGCAACTCGTGCCGATAGGATCGTCGTCCCGTCTGCCGCGGTCGCGGGTGACTGCCTCCGCTTCCTCGGCTATCCCGGCCAGCGCATTCGCGTTGTTGCGGAGGCTCCTCGGGCGGGCCTGGCGCCCGCGGACGCGACGCCACTTGCCGCCTTTCGTTTGCAGAACAACATCACAGGGTCCTATTTCGTTTGCTTGGGGACAGCCGAACCAGGCAAGCGTGCGATCGATGCGATTCGCGCAATGGCAGTTATCGTGCCCACTCACCCGGAGACGCTGCTGTTGCTCGCGGGTAATCCCGGCCCGCTCTCCGCGTCACTCAAACGCGAAGTTCGTCGCCTCGGTCTCGGCGATCACGTACGGTTCCTCGGCTACGTTCCCGACACCGACCTGGCTGCGCTGTTGACTGGCGCAATCGCGCTCGTCTTCCCTTCGCTCTACGAAGGCTTTGGCCTCCCGCCCCTCGAAGCCATGGCCTGCGGCACACCGGTCATCACCACGGACTCGCCGGCAATGTCCGACATCCTTCGGGGCGCCGCAATGTTCGTGCCACTTCGCGATCCTGCCGAAATAGCCCGTCACGCATTGACCCTGCTCGATTCTCCCACCGAACGCTCGGAGCGTTCTCGGGCCGCAATCGAGTTCGCCTCCGCCTTTTCATGGGCGAAAGCCGCCCGGGAGACACTCAGCGTGTATCGCGAGCTCGTCGCGTGACTCTCGGTATCGTTGTAGTCGCCTACAAATGCCGCGAACTTCTCATCGAATGCCTTGGCTCGATAGAGTTGCATACCCCCGCGCTGCTCGAATCCGTTGTGGTCATCGACAACGCCTCCAGCGATGGCACACCAGCCGCCGTCCGTGCGCGCTGGCCGCAAATCCGCCTCGTCGAGAACCAGCGCAACGAAGGTTTCGCCGCGGCCGCAAACCGCGGGATGACGCTCCTCCAGGACTGTTCGGTCATCTGCCTGCTCAACCCCGATGCGGTGATGCTCGATCCCGCGGTGCTGGACGCAGCTGCCTACCTCGAAGCCCACGATGAGGTTGGCGTCCTCGGCTGCCGCGTTCTCAACGCTAACGGCACCATCCAGTCCAGCGCCCGATCGTTTCCCCATCACCTGAACGCGCTTTTCAATCGCCACTCTCTCGCGACGAAGTTCCTCCCCGCCAACCGCTGGTCTCGCAAGTACCTGATGACCGATTGGGCGCACGATGCAATTCGCCCCGTGGATTGGGTCTCGGGCGCCTACATGCTCATCCATCGGCGCGCTCTTGAGGCTGCGGGGACGTTCGACGAGGCGTTCTTCTTCAGCATCGAAGACGTCGACTTCTGTCGCCGCGTGAGAGACGCTGGACTCGAAGTCGTCTACTTCCCCGGCGCCTCTATCCTGCATCGCATCGGGGGCAGTTCGCGAAACGCCGTCTATCGCGCCATGACTGCCCACCACCGCGGCATGTGGCGCTACTACCGCAAGCATTTGCGGGGCAACCGGGCGGTAGATGTCGCGACGTTTGTGGGCATCCTGGCGCGATTAGGTCTCCACGCCGTCTCTTACGCCATCCGCACCGCGCGAAACCGCATCATCGGCCGGGCCAACCCATGACGAGTCAGGCGCTTTCCTTCGCTTCTTGCCCGCGCCACGCAAGTACGCGTGTTGAGTTCCAGAACGAAGAGCCATAACCCAACAGCGCCACGAGTCCCACGGCGAAAGCGGCTACTCCAAGGCCCACGACCGCCGAGCCAGCCGATTTGTACCAGACGTGGGCCAGCAGCGCGCCCAGGCAGAACATCGCGGTAATCCCGTAACAGGCCAGCGTCACCCCGCGCGGTCCCATGCCTGCAAGCCGCTCGAGCCGGTCGTGAAAGTGGTCGCTATCGGCCTTAAACGGGTGACGCCCATCCAGGAAGCGCCGCAGAAACGCAACCCCGGTATCAAGGATCGGCAGGCCAAGGGCAACAAGCGGAATGTAGAGAGGAACACGGCCGGTCGTATCCACGAATCCAGAAACGCTCAGACCAGCAATCATGAACCCGAGGAAGTACGCGCCAGAATCGCCGAGGAACCGCCGGGCCCGGGGCAGATTCAACGGAACGAACCCGAGCGAGGCGCCGGCGAGCGCCGCAAAGAGCATCGCAATCAAATCGTGTCCAAGATCCCATGCGATGTATGACATCGTCACAGAAACGAGCGCGCCAACCCCGGCCGCGACGCCGTCTCTCCCGTCGATCAGGTTCAGTGAGTTCGTTACGAGCACGATCCAGAAGATGCTCACCACCGGGTCAGTCCAACCCAGGGCCACGTTCCCTCCGCCGGGGAGCGTCATCTCCCCGATCCGATAGCCAGCCAGGTAGATCCCCAGCGCCGCCAGGAAATGGACCGCCAGCTTGAAGCGCCAGTTGAGGTCACGGAAGTCGTCGCGTGCCCCCACCGCGCAGACCACCGCACCGCACGCCACCAACGTCAAGAATTCCCGCCGATCGTTCTTCAGGAATTGGCTCGCGTCTTCCGAAAACATCGCCATCAGGATGACGGCGACAACGAACGCGGCCAGGATGCTGAGTCCGCCGATTTTGGGCATGAGTTCGCCCCGCCGCCCCGCCTTCGTGGGCAGTCGAAGCACGATAGTCAATGGTAGAGCCACACAGAACGCGATCAGTGCTGCTGTGAACTCGATGCCCACGATCGTCCTCCCGCTCGCCGATGGCGCATCGTATTCCCTTTACGCGCCACGATCACGCACAGTC
>JANPDX010000010.1:0-4156 GCA_031431695.1 Dehalococcoidia bacterium | reverse complement strand
CGCAGCGCCGCTGGCGGAAGAACCGGCGAGAATCGCCCAGATGGCGCCTCCGGGCGCGAGGTCGCTGCCCAGGTCGTAGAGGTTTTTCGCCAGGTCCTCGGGGATAGCTTCGCCGGTCGCGGTCAGTTCCTTGAACTGGCGTTCGGCGCGCATACGGCGGGCCTTCACCTTCTCCGCGCTGTTCGGGTCGCCCTTGGGGCCATCGCCGACACCCGGCGGGAAGCGCATCGAGCCGTCCGGCATGACACCCGTAAGTGGAGCGCCGCCGCCACCACCTGCTCCACCACCGCCAGAACCGGCAAGAGCAACCCAGATGCTGCCGCCGGGGGCGAGGTCGCTGCCCAGGTCGTAAAGCGTCTTTGCCATCTCTTCGGGGATCGGCTCCCCGGCGGAGCTGAGTTCCTTGAACTGGCGCTCCGCGCGCATGCGGCGGGCTTTCACCTTTTCGGCACTGTTGGAGTCGCCCTTGAGACCATCGCCGACACCGGGCGGGAAGCGCATCGATCCGTCGGGAAGCAGCGCGGAAAGCACTTCGCCAGTGCCGCCGCCACCCGCTGCGCCGCTCGCACTGGCGGCCTGCCCGGGCTTCATGTTCGTGTACAGGACGACGCGATCGAGGACTTCCTGGGGGACCGCTTCACCGCGATCCGTAAACTCCTTCGCCTCGCGTTCGGCGCGCATGCGCTTGGCCCGAATCCTGGATTCGGAGAGGACTTCGACTTCTTCTCCGCCAGCCGCCGCGGCCGCACCGGGACGGGCAGCGCCAGCCTTCGGCTTTTCTGGCTCGCGTTCCTGGATGCCGGCGGGAAGGCCCTGGGCGATTCGCTCCGCCTGAGCCTGGCGATCTTCGAGCCTGGCGCCCACGAACGCGGCCTCCGGAGCGGCCTCGCCCTTCACGGTACGCTCGACCAATTCGATGCTGTCCTGCGGGCGGAACGGCTGGATCAGGCGGCCGCCACGAGACGCCGCGGTCAGCTCGTCGATGTCCATGTGCAGGTCGCGCCGATCGTAAACCGAATGCTCGTGCCCCGCCCAGGTGTTGTCCATGACGATGGCCTCGAAGGGGCAGACTTCGACGCAGATGTTGCAGCGCATGCAGCGCGCGTAATCGATCCAGAACTTCTCGACGATCTTGCGGCGGTTGCTGGTGCCTTCGGTGTAGTGCGGGTTGTCCTGCATTGTCGCGGTCATGCAATCGACCGGGCAGTTGCGGATGCAGACGTTGCACCCGGTGCAGAACGGCTCGTCGTGGTTGAAGTCCCAGGTCAGGATGGGGAAGCTGCGCTGGCGGGCAGGCAGCGCGTGCTTCACTTCCGGGTACTCCAGCGTCACCGTCTTACGGGTGAAGGTAGAAAAGGTAACGCCGAGGCCTTTGAGGATGCCTTTCATTGCGCTGTCGCTCCAAGCGTTTTGTAGGTCCCCATGAGGTCCTTCGAGGGCCGCTTAATCGCGCGGCGGACGATGATCAGCACGAGGGCAACGGCGCCGGCGGCGCTTGTCAGCGCCAGCAGTTCCTGGGGCCAGTCGTAGACGAGGATGACGCCGTTCATCAGCATCTGGACAATCGACATCGGCAGGAGAACCTTCCAGCAGAAGCTCATCAACTGGTCGATGCGAAGGCGGGGCACGGTGGTGCGCACCCAGAAGATGAGCACGATAAACGTCACGCTCTTCACCATCGTCGTTGCCAGTTGGACGCTCCAGTGAGCATCGACGCCGAAGGGCCATGCCCAGCCACCGAGGAAGACGACTGAGCCGAAGACACTGAATCCCCACATGGATGCGTACTCGGTGAGCTGGAACATCGACCAGCGAATGCCGGAGTACTCGACAAAGTAGCCCCCAACGATTTCGGATTCGGCGACGGGAATGTCGAACGGAGCGCGGTGCAATTCCGAGAGCATGGCCGTGAAGAAGATGAGGAAGGCCAGCGGCTGGAGGACGATATAGGGCCGGTCTTCCTGGAGCGCGGCGATGATGTTCAGGTTGAGCGTACCGTTGCCGCCGCCCATATCAGCACCGGTGATCATGACCACGCAGAGCAGGCTGAGCACGAGCGGGATTTCGTAGCTGATCATCTGGGCGGCGGCGCGAACACCACCAAGGAGCGCGTACTTGTTCCCGGAGCCGAGCCCGGCCATGAGGATGCCAACAATGTTCAAGCCGAGGATGGCGAACACATAGAACAGCCCGAGGCCAAGGTCCCGCACGCCCCATTCCGCGGCGAAGGGCAGCGCCATCAGCATCATCAGGACGGGGATGAAGGTCGCGTAGGGCGCGATTTCGAACACCCAGCGGTCCGCGTTCGTCGGCCGGATGTCTTCCTTCGTCACCAACTTGAGTGCATCGGCGATGCCCTGAATGAGGCCGGCGGGACCAGTCTCGGTAGGCCCGAGGCGCTGCTGGAAGCGCGCCACGACTTTTCGTTCGCCGTAGGTGAGATAGATAACAACGACCGTCATCGAGAGCACGATGATCAGCACGCGGGCGATGGCATCGATCCAGGAAGGGAGCCCGAAGATCGGGTCGGCGAAGAGCATCATTTGTCCACCTCGCCGAGCACGATATCGAGTGAGCCAAGGATGATGATGGCGTCGGCGACGTAGTTGCCTACCACCATCTCCTTGAGCGCGGAGAGGTTGCAGAAGGAAGGCGAGCGGAGCTTCATGCGGTAGGGCTTGTTGCCGCCCTTCGCGAGGCCGTAGACGCCGTACTCGCCCTTCGTGCCTTCCGTGCGGACGTAGCACTCGCCTTCGTCGATGCGGAGCGTCTTCGGCAGATCCGGGTTCAGGACAAGCCCGCCGGGCATCAGGTCCAGGCACTGCTTCACCATCTGGATGCTCTGGTAGGCCTCGGCCATGCGGACCATGTAGCGGTCGAACACATCGCCGTGCCTGCCGACGGGGATGTTGAACTTCAGGTTCGGATAGATGCTGTAAGGCTCGACCTTGCGGATGTCGTGCGCGAGGCCGGTGGCGCGAATCATCGGGCCGCTCATGCCCAGGTTAATTGCGCGCTCTTTGGAAATGGGCGACAGATCACGGCAACGTGCGACGAAGATTTCGTTGCCCGTGAGCAGGCCATCGAAGTCTTCGAGGCCCTGTTCGAGTGAGCCGAGCAGTTGCCGGACGCGGGCATCGTAGCCTTCGGGCAGGTCCATCTGGACGCCGCCCGGGCGCAGATAGGTCGGAAACATACGGTCGCCCGAGACTTCCTCGAAGAAGTCGTAGATGCGTTCGCGCTCGCGCCAACCATAAATAAACGAGGTGCCAAACGAGCCGACATCCGCGCCGAATGCACCGAAGAACATAAAGTGCGAAAGCAAGCGGGAGAGCTCCGCCATCATCACGCGGATGTACTCGGCGCGCTCCGGGACGCTGATGTTGCCGAGCTTTTCGACCGCCATGCAGTAGGCCTGTTCGCAGCACATCCCAGCGAGGTAGTCGGTACGGTCCCACCAGCCCATGGACTGGCGGTAGTCGTGGTTCTCGGTCAGCTTTTCGAGACCGCGGTGTAGGTAGCCGATGTACGGTTCGCAATCGACAACGACTTCGCCATCGACGGTGAGGACCATACGGAACACGCCGTGGGTCGCCGGGTGCTGCGGTCCCACGTTGATGGTCATATCAACGGTATTGAACGAATCGACGGTCGCGAGGCGGTCTTCAGGCCAAACGCTCATGCCCCACCACCCCAGCGCCCCGCCATTGTGGATTTCGGATTGTGGATTTCGGATTGCACGGAGCCATTCGGTCGCCTTCGGCGACCGGAACAATCCACAATCCGAAATCCACAATCCACAATCATCTAAAACTTGAACCCCGCACTCGTATCTTCGATGCCCTGGAGGACTTCGACCTTCTGCAGCGGGTGCGCCTTCAACAGCGGGTGAATGCGGACGTCTTCATCGAGCAGCAGGTTCTTCGGGTTCGGATGGCCATCGAACACAAGCCCCACCATCTCGGCGGCTTCGCGTTCGTGCCAGTCGGCCGCGGCATAGAGCGCAACCAACGAGGGGATGTGGGGGTTGCCGGGAGGCGTAACCACATTCACCTGGATGGCGTGGTGGTGTTTGAACGAAAAGACGTGGTAGACCGCCGTCAGGCCCGCTTCGACCATATCGATGGCCGTAACGTTCCGAAGGTAATCGAAGGCC
>JANPDX010000009.1:0-16294 GCA_031431695.1 Dehalococcoidia bacterium | reverse complement strand
GGCGATGGTGGCGTGGCGACTGGCGTAGCCGTAGCGTCGGGATCGTCTACATCCGGGAATAGCAGGCGGAGCACGACTTCGTAGTCGTGGCGCGAAGCGTCGTCGTCGGCATCTTCGAGGAGCGCCCTGCGAAAGGCGTCGAGGGATTCGTTCAGGCGGTTCGAGGCGAACTGGTGATGGCCGATCGACGCATAAGCGCGAGCTCGTGTCTCTGGACGATTCGACGCCAGGGCGCGGCGAGCCGCAATGATCGCTTCTTCGTGGCGCCCCGCCGCCGCGTACGCCCCCGCAAGGTTGAGGGAAACGTTCGGGTCGTCCGGGTGATCCACTTGAACCGCGAGAAACTTCTCGATCGCTAGTTCCGGGTCACCGCGTCCGAGTGCGTCGCGTCCGGCTTCGTTCGCCTCGTACGATTCGGTGGCGCAGGCCCCGAACAGAATGGCAATCGCGGCGAAGGCCGCACCGGCACGCAGGGGAAGTCGCGCGAAGCGCTCGGCGAGCGATGCCAGTACCAGCAGGACGAGGGCGGCGATGACGAAGCCCTGGTAGCGTTCAATTGGGAGGATGGTTGGGCGGGACTCAATCTGCGAGCGCTGCAGGGCTCTGAGCCGGCCATCGACCGCACCGGGCACGACGGTGAGATCGGAGCCGAGGTAACGCCCGCCCGCAGCCGCCGCGAGGGTACGCAGGAACGGCTCGTTGAGTTTCGTGATGATGGGTTGGCCGTCGGCGCCGAGTTTCGGAGTTTCCACTGCGTTGCGCGGATCGACTACGGGAATCGTGGCGCCCTCGGCGGTGCCAACTCCGGCGATCAACAAGTCCGCGCCGGAGTCCTGTACGAGTTGGGCGCTTGCAGCGGGGTCTCCGCCAAGGTCGTCGCCATCGGTGAGGAGCAGGATGACGCGGCCGCCGCCAGGCTTGTCCTCCAGGAGCGTGACCGCCTGTTCGAGGCCAAGGCCGGCGTTCGTCCCGCCGCTGACGAACACAACACCTGTCTGCAAGGACTCCACGACCTGGCGGGCAGCCGCGAAATCGGTCGTCAGAGGGAAGCGGACGCGGGCATCGCCGGCAAAGACAACGAGACCAACACGGTCACCTCCCAGCCGGTTCATGGTGGCGTTTATAGTCTCCTTCGCGGCCTGGAGGCGGTCGGGAGCAACATCATGGGCGTCCATGGAGCGCGAGATGTCGATGACAATGACGAGGTCAGCGCCCGTTCGCGGCACCTTGCTTTCCCGGGTGCCCCAGCGTGGCTGCGCCGAGGCGAAAATCGCGGTAAGAGCGGCGAGGGAAAACAGCGCCGCGGCCAGGTAAGGCGGTCGGACACTTTGGATACGCGAGAGCCGCCGTCCGCGCTCCACCGCGCGGCGTACGCCAACCACCCACACAACAAATGCGGCCGCCACCAGGGGCAAAAACAAGAACATCCACTCGCGGGCGAAACTCAGGTCGCTCATGCGGGTGACCTCCGAAGGAGGGTCCCGCGAAGCACCAGTTCCATGGCCAGGAGCAGCGCCGCCGCGACCGCGAACCATGGCGCCAATTCGGTGAAACTTTCGAATGATTCGCGTCCGACCCGGCTTGTTTCAAGCGACCCAATTTCGTCGTAAACGTCCTGCAAGGCCTGGGGACTATCGGCTTCGAAGTATTTCGCTCCGGTGCGGTCCGCGATTGCGATGAGAAGGTCCTCGTCGATCTCAGTGTTGCGGCCGGGGTTCGCCTGGGAGACGACGCCTATCGTGTAGACGCGAATCTTCAGCGAGACTGCAAGCTCGGCGGCCTTTTCGGGGGAGATAGAGTCGGCGTTATGTTCGCCGTCGGTGAGGAGAATTACGATGCGGCTCGCAGCCGTCGAGTCCTGGAGCATGTTCAGGGCGGTTGCGAGGCCCACGCCAATACCGGTCCCGTCTGGCAAGAGGCCGCTCCGCAAGTCGGCGACCATTTCATCGAGGGCGTCGTAGTCAAGACTGGGCGGGGAAAGCGCGAGCGCATCCTGCTGGAATACGACGATCCCGACCCGGTCGTTCTGGCGACTCTTGATGAACTCGCGAATTACTTCCTTCGAAGCTTCGAGGCGCGTCTTGCCCGGGGCGAATCGCTGGTCCATCGAGCTGGAGATATCGAAGGAGAGCGCGATATCGACGCCCTCTCCGGGCACGACCGCATCGGCTTTGCCTTCACGCGGCCCGGCAGCGGCGATCGCGAGCATGACGATCGCCAGCAGGCGCAAAAGCGGCAATGCACGGGCCGCGCGGAGACGCAGAGAGGGACGAACATCGAACAGGTGCGCTGCGGAGGGGACCGTGTAGCCCTTCGCCTTGTGGCGGGCGAGGAATGCTACGGGGAGGATGAGCGCGGCAAGAACCAGGGCGACGGGCTGGGCGAATTCCATCAGTTGGAGACCTCAACAATTTCGCGCGCCATGGTGAGGTCGGCTTCGCGGCGTTCGGCTGCCGGGCGGTATCCGGCGTAGATGACCGAATCGCACTCCTCGAGCAGGCCGCCGACCAGCCGCGCTTCCCAGCGTTCTCCGCCGGTTTCGAGCTTGCGGCGGAGTTCGTTCGTTGTGAGCGCGGTAGCCCGGACACCGTAACGCCGGGCGAGTTCAGTCTTCACGACGGAGGACATCAGCCGGTACGCACCCACTGGGTCCGAGTGGAGCAGTTGTTCGGCGCCTTCAAGCGTTCTCGGAACTTCCGGAGCGGACCAGCCTGGGGTAACGCGCCGCAGGCGGCGACCGATGGCTCGGACACTGACCCATGAGAGCGCCGCCAGGAGGGAGAGCCCCGCCGCGACGCCCGCTACGATGCCAGGTATGAGCCACGGCGACTGCGCGCCTTCGATGCCAACCGGCGGCGCGAGTGGCGTCAGTTCGAGCGCGGCATCTGGAGCCAGGGTTTCGACCACTTTCAAGTTCACGGGCGGAAGCACGAGGGAGCGCGCTTCGGCGCCGGTGATGATGGCGACGCTCGGAGCGAAGGGGATGGCGCCGGGAACGAACGCGGCCACCCTCGCCTGGATAACCCAGAGGTCGCCATTTGCCTGTCCCACTCGGGTGACGCTTGCGATGCTGACAAGTTCGACGCCAAGCCAGGACGGTGTGCCCGGGGTTAGTTCAACCGTGGCGCCGGCAGGAGCAGTGACCTGGACCGTCATGTCGATGTGCTCGCCGATAAGGGCCGAAGAGCGGCTCAAGCGAACCAGATCCTCGGCGGCTGCGGAACTGAAGGAAACCGCGAAGGCAATGGCGGCAATGATCCCGGCAAGCAGGGTTCGCCCCACCCCCTCACCCCCTCTCCGTCCACGGACGAGAAGAGGAGAAGAGCCTCGGACGCTTCCAACAGGTTCCAGCCGGCAATTGTTCAAGCTGCCCCCATGGTCCTGCGTTTGAAGAATCTCAGGAGGGCCGGAACATAGTCCACGCCAACCATGGCGGGGATTTCATCGACGCCGACGGCGCCGAATGCGAGCCTGCGTTCGCGATCCATCTCCTCGAGTCGCTTTCCGTAGAGTTCGCGTACGGTCCGGCTGCCGCTGTCGATTTCCACCAGCCTGCCGCTTTCGCTGTCACGAATGGTCACGATTCCCGCATCCGGGAGCGCCTCATCGATTGGTTCGCGCACGCGGACGGCAATGATATCGTGCCTGCGAGCGGCGGCGTGCAGCTGCCGCGTATCAAACGCGGTCAGGAAATCGGAGACAAGGAAGACCGTCGCGCGGCGCTTCTGGACGCCGGTGAGGTACTCGAGGGCGGCGCCAACATCGGTCCCTCGGGTGGCTGGATGAGCCCAGAGCATCTCTCGTATCACGCGCAGCACATGGGTGGCGCCCGCCGATGGCCGCACATAGCGTTCCGGCTTGCTGGCAAAAAGCAACAGCCCCACACGGTCCTTGTTGCGGATTGCGGCAAGGGCAAGGACAGCACAGATTTCGGCTGCGAGGTCGGCTTTTGATTGTGCCAGCGCACCGGCGCGCTGCGAGGCACTGACATCCACTACGAACATGACCGTCAGGTCGCGGTCTTCGCGATAGCGCCGAATCAGTGGCTGACCGGTGCGGGCGAGCGCCTTCCAATCGATCGACCGTACGTCGTCGCCGGGAATATAGGGCCGGAGTTCGTCGAATTCGATGCCCCGCCCACGAAAAACTGCCTTATATTCCCCGAGGAAGAGGTCGTTCACCAGCCGCCGCGCCTTGATTTCGATCGCACGTATGCGTTCCATGAGTTCGGGCGGAATGCTGCCCGGGGCGCCGGCGGAGGGGCGCGAACCTGCGGTGGTTGGCTTCAGCTGTTCACGGCGAAACAGCAGTTTCATCGGTACCTCCCGTCAGGGGACATCTACCCCTTCGAGGACCCGGTCGATGATGTCGTCCGTAGTGAGTTCTTCAGCCTCGGCTTCGTAGGTGGTTACAACGCGATGGCGAAGAACTTCGTGGGCGAGGGCCTTCACGTCGTCGGGTGTGGTGTAGGCCCGTCCCTGGAGGAATGCGTGAGCGCGCGCGGCCTGGGCGAGGGCCATGCTCGCCCGTGGGGAGGCGCCATAGCTAATGAGCGATTGCAGCTCCGGGAGACGGTAAGCGGCCGGGCGGCGCGTGGCGAAGACGAGCTGGACGATGTAGTCCTTCAGTGCATCATCGATCGCCACTTCCTGGACGGCGCGCCTGGCTGCGGCGAGGTCCATTGCGTTGGCAACGACGCCGACGTTGGACGGAGCAGAACTCAGGCCCATCTCGAGAATCTGGCGTTCTTCCTGCCTGGACGGGTAGTCGACTTTGACCTTCAAAAGGAATCGGTCGAGCTGTGCTTCCGGCAACGGATAGGTGCCCTCCTGCTCGATCGGGTTCTGGGTGGCCATAACGAGAAACGGCTCATCCAGAAGCATGGTCTCTCCGCCGATCGAGACCTGGCGCTCCTGCATCGCTTCGAGAAGCGCCGATTGGACCTTGGCGGGGGCGCGGTTCACTTCATCGGCAAGGATCAGGTTGGCGAAGATTGGCCCGCGTCGGATCGTGAACCGGCCCTCAGCCTGGCTGAAAATTTCCGTGCCAACGAGATCGGAAGGAAGGAGGTCGGGGGTGAATTGGATGCGCACGAACTTCAGGTCGAGGGCGCGAGAGAGTGTGGAGACGGTAAGGGTCTTCGCGAGCCCGGGAACACCTTCGACAAGGATGTGCCCGTGACAAAGCATGCCGATGAGCAGCCGATCGATCAGACGTTCCTGTCCGACGATGACTCGATGGACTTCGGAACGGACACGGCTGAACGTTTCGGCGACTGAGGCAGACTGAGGGGAAAGCAGATGGGCACCGGCGGCCAAGTAGTGCTCCCGGCGAGTTAGTTGGGCAATTGTAGGGGTTGAGTCCGTAAAGGAGTGATGAATAGGCCCTGGCGAACCTTTCCTGCTAGTCGTCGATGGGTTCGGCTGTCTGCGGACGGTAGCTGGCACGGGCGAAAGCGAGCACCCAGACGGCGCTTGCGCCGGCGTCCTTGAGGACGGCCGCACATTCCATGGCGGTCGCCCCGGTGGTCACCACGTCATCGACCAGGGCGACCGTGAGGCCATCGAGGCGGGCCCCGTTGTACGCGAACGCCCCAGAAACGTTCGCGCGGCGTTCGCCGAGATGCTGACCAACCTGGCGGTCAGTTTTGCGGGCCCGCTTCAGGCCATCGCCCACGGGGGACCAGCCGGCCTTTTCTAGTAGCAGGGAGGATTGGTTGAAGCCGCGCTCTTTCTCTCGCGAGCGGTGAAGCGGGACGGCGAAGAAACGGTCGATGGAGAGCCCGGCAGTTAGATCCTCCATCAGTCCCGCCATCGATGGAGCGGCGGCGCGATAGAACCGGTACTTCAGGGCATGAACCATCCGGCGCGCCGTGCCAGACATTTCGAAGGCGGCCCGAACGCCTTCCAGTTGGTACATGTGAAAACAGCGTGGACAGTTGCCTTCCCCGTCCCAATCGGCGCCACAAAAGGCGCAACGGCCTTCGCCGGTTGCTGGGGCCATCCCGTGCGCGCACTCATCGCAAAGAACGATATCGAGGCGCCCGCAACCCACGCAGCGAGGCGGATAGAACATATCGAGCAGCGCGGGAAGCGCCCGGCGAATCACATGCCAGAGTATAGGCGGCGGGATCGTGCTCGGACTGTCTACAATGAACGGGTGGAAATAACGGTTCTGCTCTTCGCTTCGATTGCTCAGAAAGCTGGTGTGCGCTCACTGAAGGTGCCGTTCGAGGCAGGCGACGACGTCGGGCGAGTGCGCGACCGAGTCTTGGAACGGTTTCCTCAGATCAGGAGTTCGCTGCCAACGCTGCTCTACGCTCTGAATGAAGAGTACGTCCGCGAATCTGACCCGGTGTGCGACGGGGCGACACTTGCGCTGATACCGCCGGTCTCGGGAGGCTGATCCATGCTCATCCGCGTCACGGACGCTGCACTCGATCCCACGGAAGCGATCGCGGCTGTCCAGACACGGGCCAGCGGCGCGGTCAACGTCTTCCTTGGCGTTGTCCGCGACAACAACCTCGGCCGCAACGTGGGATACCTCGAATACGATGCCTACCCCGCAATGGCCGAAAAGGTGATGCGCGAACTGGCGGAGGAGGCGAAGTCCCGATTCGGACTCGAAGATTGCGCCGTCTTGCACCGCACAGGCCGGCTGGAAATTGGAGAAACGAGCCTCCTCGTCGCGGTCGCCTGCGGGCATCGGGCCGAGTCCTTCGATGCGGGACACTGGCTCGTGAACGAGATCAAGAAGCGCGTTCCGGTTTGGAAGAAGGAAGTCTGGGAAGACGGGGAAGAGTGGATCGAAGGGCCGGAGTCGCTCGGCGCGCAACAGGCGCCGGTGGGGATGCGGCCGGGTCAGGAGCGATGACGACGCACCCCCATTCGTTCAGCCGCTTCTGCATGCAGTGTGGCCAGCGGCTGATGACGGCGATTCCCGAGGGTGATACGCGGCGGCGGATGGTGTGCATGGATTGCGGATTCATCCACTATCTCAACCCACGGCCAGTTGCCGGCACCATTCCCGTCCGCGCGGATGGAAAGATTCTCCTGGGACGAAGAGACATCGAGCCGCGGCGAGGTTTCTGGGTGTTCCCCGGCGGATTCATGGATGTCGGAGAAACAGCCGAAGAGGCCGCCATTCGCGAAACGATGGAAGAGACGTGCCTCGAGGTGCGCAACCTGGACCTGCTCGGGGTCTTCACCCGGGTACAGCCGGGTGTGGTCGTCATCGTTTACGAGGCAGAGGCGGTGGGCGAAGCGAAGGTGGGCGAAGAAACGAGCGAGATCGGCTGGTTTGCGCCACACGAAATCCCGTGGGACGAGATCGCATTCGACAGCACAGAGGCCGCGCTGCGCGCCTGGGTGGCCCGACGGACCTAGCGGCGGCGACGGAGAAGCGCGGAAGCTCGCCCAACTGAACCCCGCACGGCATGGACTGGCAGCGGAGAAACGACGTAGTGCCAGCGTCTCCCGGCGGGAGGAGCCCACCAGCGCTTGTAGTCGAGGCCTCCGCCGAGATCCACGCAGTCCATGCCCGACTCGTATGCCCAGATGAACGCCTCCGAAAACAGTCGCGTTCCGAGGCAGTGCCATTCGTATTCCGGGTCTCGGTAGACGGTCGCGAACGTCAATCGGCCACCATCGACGTTAGCGACGACCCCGGCGATCCATCGGCCCTGGTCGCGAAGCGCCCACGAACGGACGAGCCCCGAGCGAAGCCCCCAGTCGGCGATGATGTGGCGGTCTTCCCACTTCGCCGCAACGTGGGAACTGTCGCCGGTGTCGAAGCGTTTGTGCCACCCATCGATGGTCCAGTGGGCCGAATCGGGATCGTCGAGGATCAGTTCAAAGTGGCCGGTCCGTCTCCGAGCCTGGAGCACCGAGGTCCAACGGTCCCTCGAGCGCCAATACCGTTCGGGATGCTCTCCAAGAGTCAGTTCGTATCCTCCGATGGTGCCCGCCCAGCGAACGTTCGCCCAGCCCGCTGGATCGACCGGCGAATGCATGACGAAAACGTTGAGTCTCAGCGCCGCGAGCACTCTTCCACGGTCTCCCGAACAGAGGAAATCGTCGCAGCCATCGATGATTCCCCGCATCAACGGTTGCCAGTTGTCGCCAGTCAGGCGCAGAGGGACAACTGCCCATGGACGTGCGTCACGATGCAGCACAGCTACGCGCTTCCTGTGCGTGCGTTGATTCGTGACGAGGTCTCGGAGAAGCGTCTCGGGCAGCCATGCTTCGCCGCCAAGTGCCCGGTACGCCGCCGAGACCTCGGGATTCCAGTCGTCGAAGAAGTGGACCGACGTACCACGAGGCGATGGCAGCGCCCGCGAAAACCTTTCAAGGGCCCGAATGGCCTGCGCGAAAACTGTCACGGCCCAATTCTAGGCGTGCGCGGGCCTCCTGAACTCACTGAGAACGCGCTTGAGGGGACGAACCATCGCAAGGTTGGCGAAAGAGTCGTGGCCGATGTACGCGATTCGCATCCCGGCATTGTAGTAGCCCGCCAGCCGCGGCTACCTCAGGCTGACGATTGCTGCACCCTTCGACTGTCCGAACACCTGGACTACGAGTGATTCGGCGGCGACTCCCACGGGAAGCTGAAAACTTATCCAGCCACGTTTGGATTCGCCCGGTCGCAATGTCCCCGTCTCAAACTTTGGGGATGTGTTCGTGATTGCCCAGGTATATTCCTTGCCGTCGGCATCGCGCAGGCGAAAGTTGGCGAAGTTGTAAGGAATGTTCGCCGCTAACGCTTCCTGCGATATTTCCAGCGCGACTCGGCGATTTCCCGCGGTAGTCGTGAAGGTTCCCGGCGGTTCCGGGTCGACAATGCGATAGACCGTGTAGCGGGAACCGTTCAACTCGATGGGTTTTCCGAGCGCCACAGGGGTGACGTTCGGGGTGGGGGACGGTGCAACGGTACGGCTGGCTACTGAACGTGCCGTTGCGGTTCGCACACTGGCTGTAATCGTCGCTCCAGCGGCGCCGCGCGAGATGTCGTCGATGCCTTCGGGCGTTGCTGCATTCTCGCCAAGGCGCGCACCCGCGCTGCGGGAGCCGATACTCGAGTCGACCAGACCGCTATTGACCCGAACTACGAGCAGGACGACACCGGCGGCCATGATCAGGCCGGACACGACAAGGAAGATAACAGCGCGGGCCATCGTCATGGGCTAATGCTACAAACTGGCGCCGTTAGGGGTACTACCGCCGCGGGCGACCGTACCCGCCCCGGCTCGGCGGTGGTTCCGGCTGACGACCGAGGCGGTAGTGGGGCGCGAGCACCGTGACGACGGTGCCGGCATGGGGGTCGGCGATGCGAGAAATGATTCGCGGATGCGCTTCCTGGAGCTTGTCGAGCGATTGGTCGGTGGTGACGACCGTGGGTAGCCCGGCGACATGGCGGTAGTTAACGACCTGGTAGAGCTTTTCCTGGGCCCACTGTGTGGTCGCCTGGGCGCCCAGGTCATCCAGGATCAGCAGGTCGATGTTGCGGACGCGATCGAAGGTTTCGTCGTAGGGAACTTCCTTGCCGGGAGCAAACGAGGCGCGGAGATAGTCCAGGAGGTCCGGGACGACCGCGAAGAACACGCCCATACCGTTCGCGAGTGCGCGGTTCGCGATGGCTGCCGCAAGGTGAGTCTTGCCGCAACCGTTCGCGCCCTGGAGAACGAACCACCCGCGCGGATCCTCGGCGTAGGCCATGGCTGCGCGAAATACCGATTCGAGTGATTCGCGCTCCTCGGCCTGAAGGCCGGGAACGCGCATATCAAAATTTCGAAACTGGAGTTCGCCGATGCGTTCGCGGGTCATACCGCCGACCTGGCTGTACCCGCCGCGAACCTCCGCATCGAGCACCATGACGTGTGAAAGGCCTTCATCGCAGAGCCGGGTCGCCAGGCGCTCGTCAAGTTGTTGCGGGCGGGTTGTGGTGGTGAAAACCGTGGGCAAGCTCGCGTTGTAGCGGTGGTTCACGATCTGGAGAAGCTTTTCCTTCGCCCATTGTGAACCGGAGCCTGTATCAACGTCGTCGAGTAGGAGCAGCGGCGTGTTTCGAACCTGATCGAAGAGCTGTTCGAAGCCGATATCCGCATCTTCAGGTTCGTAACTGGCACGAAGGTGGTCCAACAAGTCCGGCACAACCATGAAGAGCGCGGGTTCGCCGGCGTTGATCCGCTCGTTGGCGATTGCAGCAGCGAGGTGTGTCTTGCCGCTCCCGCTGGATCCAGTGAAAACCAGCCAGCCAGACGGTTCGACCGCAAAATCCCTCGCTGCCTTGAATGCGCGTTCGAACGAGCCGCTTTCGTCGGTGCGGCCAGTGGGGACCATGTTCTCGAAGGTAAACCTGGTGAGCGCGCCGAGGTTGCTCATTCGTTCAAGGCGGTTGCGGCGGACGTGGTCGTCCTCTTCCATGACGCACTCGCAGGGCTCTGCTTTTCCAAAGCGCGGATGATCGACCGGGAGCGCGCGGCGCACGAAGCCCGCACCCCTGCAGATAGGGCAACCCGGGACGGTAGGCAGGTCAGCCACCCGGCCTGAGCGCGCCTCCGAGGTACTTTCGCTTGCGGTCTTCGAGAGTATTTCGCCCAGGCGTTTCATGAGGACGGCCCTCCTCGGCCCATTTCCTGAGGATAGTTTCGATGTATCGCCAGTTACGCGCGTTTAGTTCGGCGGCTTCGCGGAAGGCGTCTTCGATCCACTCGGCCGGGTAACGCTCTTCAGCATCAACCAGCCGGTCGCCGACTATCGGGGTGATGGTGCCGATGTGCTCTTCGTAGAGGCGGAAAATGCCGGGCCGCTGCTCCTCGGGTTCGACCGGCGCCACGATGCTTTCCGGCTTCAGGCTGATTTCTCCGGCCCGTGCCCGGGCGATCGTCCGCCGGGAGACCGGGTCGTTCGTGAAGTAGAGGATTTCGGCCGTGCCAGCGGCTTTCAGGCTGAGGGCGAGCAGTGCTCGCACCTGGAGGCAGGCGGTGAGCCCTCCGTCGAGGCCGGCCTGGCCGCCGCCGAGCGTATCGAAGCTCACCCGCGCGGCGGGCTGGTTCCAGATCTCGGCGGCCGTCACGAATCGTTCGGCGCCGCGCTTTTCCTGGGCGAGCCGCGCCACCCAGAGGAAGGCCAGCAGAGCGCCAGGTGTCTCAAGCCGGGGCATCACCGCCGAGAAGAAGAGGTTGGGGATGACGGTGCCCTTGCCGATCCCGGGGAAGCCCGTGAAGTCGGTCATTGGATTTTGGACTTTGGATTTTGGATTTTGAATTGCACACGGCTGTGCGGCCGAAGTCGCGGACTGCGAATCGCTGACCGCTGATGGGTGAGGGCACTATTCAGGCAGGTCATCGGTGCGCAATACCCAGTCTTCGAACTTGGCGAGGCGTTCGCGGAAGCGCAGTTCGACGTTCCCGACCGGCCCGTTGCGGTTTTTGGCGACGATCACCTGGGCGACTCCCTTCGGGTAAGCGCTTTCGGGGAGGTCCGGGTGTTGCTGGGCCCACTGCTCGGGTGTCACGTAGAGTTCCTCGCGGCTGAGGAACATCACGATGTCGGCGTCCTGTTCGATGGAACCGGAATCGCGAAGGTCGGAGAGCATCGGAGTGCGCGGGTGGCGGTTTTCGATTGCGCGGGACAGCTGAGCCAGCGCGACGATGGGGATGTCGAGTTCGCGGGCGAGGCCTTTGAGCATCCGCGAGATGTAGCTGATTTCCTGGACGCGGTTTTCGCGGCCAGTCTGGCTTTCGCCCTGCATCAGCTGGAGGTAGTCGATCACGATCAGGTCGAGTTGCTTTGCCTCTCCCGCCAGCCGGCGCGCCTTCGCCCGAAGTTCGGCGGCCGTCAGCATCGGTGAGTCATCGAACCAGATGTTCGCCTCCGAAAGCCGCGCCGCGGCGGCGACCACGCGGCGCTCTTCGAGTTCGGTGTTCTGGCCGAGGCGCAGGCGTGAGCTATCGACCCCGGATTCGCCGGAGAGCATCCGGATGGCCAGTTGTTCGGCCGACATTTCGAGCGAGAAAAAGGCGACGTGCGCCTTCTGTTCGACCGCGGCATTGCGGGCGATTCCGAGGGCGAAGCTGGATTTACCAACGCTCGGCCGGGCGCCGACGATCACGAGGTCGGAGCGTTTCAGGCCGGAAAGGAGCGTATCGAGGTCGCTGAAGCCGGTGCGTATGGCTGAGAGTTCGATGCGCTCGATCTCGTCCGGGTCTTGATCCAGGTAGGCATCGAGCAGTTGGCGAATATGGACGAAGTCGCGGAAGTTTTCGCCGCCGCGCAGGCGCTGGAGCAGGTTTTCAGCCTTCGAGAACACTCCGTCGATGTCAGCGGGAGCCTCATAGCCCATCTGCAGGATGCCCGTGGCCGCGTGAATGAGCCCCCGATACATGGAATCGCGCTTGACGATGCGAGCGTAAAACTCGGCGCCGATGGCGGTTGGCAGGCGGCGGATGACGTCCGCGAGGAAGACCTGGCCGCCGACGTCCTCGAGCCGGTCTCGCGAGGCGAGTTCGTGCGCGACCGTGATCTGGTTGATGGCTTCGTCGCGGTTCCAGAGTTCGAGGCAGGCGTCATAGACCCAGCCGTTCTTCTCACGGAAGAAATCTGAAGGTTTGACAATGCCCTGTACGGCAAGCATGGCCTCGGAATCGACCATGAGGGAGGCGATGACAGCCTCTTCTGCCTCGATGTCATGCGGGGGAAGACGTTCGAGTTGTGCGAGAGTCATAGGTAGGGAGGTAACCGGGCGGGGCGCTGTTACGTGTAACGATCCTTCCGGGGAAGGAGAGCCTCGGTCCCTGTGTCCTCCTTTCCCGGGTTACTCTGTTTCGGTTTCTTCGGACGCTTCGAGGGCAGCCATTTCAGCAGCTTCGGCATCGACGCGAGCGCGAGTCTCGGCGGCCGACTTATCCGCGGCGGCCTGGGCAGCGCGTTCCGCGAGGAGCTTCTCGACGACGGGCCGGGAGACCTCATCGGGCACCACATCGACAGTCACTTCCGAGTTCACGTTGCGGGTGAACTTGATGGTGACCTGGCGGGAGCCGATTTCGCGGATCGGTTCGGCGAGGAGCACGAAGCGAGAATCGACCGCGACGCCGATTTTCTCGGTCAAGTGCTCGGCGATGTCGCGGTTCGTGACCGAACCGAACAGGTGGCCGGTTTCGCCGACGCGGGCTTCGATGGTCACGGTGTAGCCATCGAACTTCGATGCAACGCCACGCGCTTCCAAATCGAGTTTTTCCTGGCGGCGGGCTTCCTTCTGAGCGAGGGAATTGGCGCGCTGGAGGTTATCCTTCGACGTAGAACCAGCGACGCCGCGGGGCAGGAGGAAGTTGCGAGCGAAGCCGTTCTTGACTTCTTTCACATCGCCAACCTGGGCAGTGCCTTCTACGTCTTCAAAAAAGACGACTTTCATGACCTGGACTCCAATTAGGGATGGCCCCGGCGGGACAGTCGGCGGGGTGATTGTGCCCGCCCGGTGCGATCCCGTGGGCACGGTAGACGAATAAGGATAGCGGCTCCATTCGTTATCGTCGCGTGGGGCAATCCTTGATGGATCCTGTACGGAGGTCACCGGTTATGAATAGCGCCGAAACGCGACAAATGGTGTCGAGTTTCAGCCCGGGAAAGCGATTGTGACGTACATCTCACTTGTGGATAGCTGCCGGGTGTAGACTCCGGCGCCATGAGGCCACCGGTGAGATACGCGAAGACAGTCGACGGCGGGAACGTTGCGTTCACGGTTCACGGCGAGGGCCGCACGGTCATCGAATTCTCAGTCTCCATCGACCGAAACATTGCCCTGGATTGGGAAATGCCCGAAACCGGTGATTGGTTCCAGGCACTCGCCCGGCACCTCCGTCTAGTACGGATCGAGCCGCGAGGATTGGCCAATTCTGACCCCGCGCCGGAGCACCGACCGATGCTCGATTACGTCATGGATGACCTGGACGCCGTCGCTCACGACCTCGGCGTCGAGCAGTTCGCGTTGATGACCAACGGCCCATACATAGCGATTGCCCTGCGCTATGCGACGACCCATCCCAATGCTGTGCGCAGCCTCGCCCTGCACAACCCCACGACAAGGAAGCTCGGATACGGCTGGGATGACCCGGACACACGGTCGGCATACGCAAAAACCGTCAAACTCCAGGCAGAAATTGCTGGAGTAGACGTCGTCACAATGAACGCGCAAATTCAGTCTGGACGGTTCGCGGAGAAGAATACGGTGGATGCTCTGGAACGAATCATGAGGACCAACTCATCACCGAAAGCTGATGCCTGCTGGGAGAAGGTCTGGGAACTCCACGACAACCTCGACGTTTCGAGGTACCTACCATCGGTTTCACAGAGAACGCTTATCACCACGGACTCACCGTACTTCGAACCGATGGCACGGGAGTTGGCGACAGGAATTCCGGGTGCCTTGTTGGTCAACGGGACGCAGGAAGCGTCCGCGACTTCGACTGCCAGTGCAGGTTCGCTCTCAGCAGCGGACCGACAGGCGCAATTCTTCTATGGAACTACGAAGCTTATCTCCGATCCTTCTGAGAGGTCTCCATCATTTGTGGCAGGTTCAAACCTAACCGGACGCGAAGCCGAGATCCTCGCGCTCATTGCCGCCGGGCACAGCAACCCCGAAATCGCCGAGGCACTCGTCTTGAGCGCAGGCACCGTCTCGCGGCATGTCGCGAACATCTACGCCAAGCTGGGCATCCACAACCGGGCCCAGGCCACGGCCGTCTATTTCGGCGTGGCGAACGAAGGTTCGAAGTAGCGAATCTACATCGTTTGGTACATGCCTCGAGCCGAAAAATACACAGATCTTGCGATTCGGCGCGGACGGTGGTGTTCCTACGCTTTCGGTGGCACCGAGAGGTGTACGAAGCAAGGGGAGCGATTCGACATGGAAGGACGATCCGAAAACTACTGGCTGCGCCGAAGGATCACGCGGCGATCTGCCATCAGGGCGGTGGCGGCCGCAGGAGCAGGCACGGCAACGCTGGCACTCTTCGGCTGCGGGGACGACGACGACCAGACGGCGGCACCCCAGACGAGTGGACCGGCAAGCCCGACAGCGCTGCCACCATCTCCAACACCAACCGCCGTTCCACTGGTCCTCCAGGTACCTGACCCGAAGATAGCGGTCAAAGGCGAGCGCGGCGCTCGAGGCCCACTACGTCGTGCCGCCTGCCGCGAAAGCGCGCGACAGATTGTTCGTCTTCCTGCCTGGAGCGGGTCCTACACCCGAGTTCTACAAGCTCATCGTGGACCAGGGGGCCCGCAACGGATTCCACGCCGTCGGGCTGAACTTCCAAAGGACCAATCTCATCGCTCTTTGTGCGGACGACGCCAATTGCTATGAGACGACGAGATCGCAAATCGAAGACGGTCAGGCGAAGGCTGGAAGTAAGCTCGCGGTCACACCTCCTAATTCACTGGAGGGGCGGCTGGTGGAGCTCCTTACTCACCTTCACGCGAAACGGCCGACTGAAGGCTGGGGCGCATACCTCGACGGCTCCAACCCTCGGTGGGGGTCGATAGTCCTCTCGGGCCACTCACTTGGCGCGACACAGGCAGCATTCATCGCAAAGGACAGGATCGTGGCACGAGTAGCGATGATGGCGGGCCCGATCGACCACACGCCGGTGGGTCGGACTGTCGTGTCCCCGGCGCCCTGGCTGCTGGGGCCTCACGCAACTCCATCGGATCGCTACTTCTCGTTTGGACATTCCGGCGATGAATTCGTCGACTGGTCACAGCAATGGGCTGGCATCAAGCTCGGGCTGAACGAGCTCGGCGCGGTCGCCAATGTCGATACGGCGGCAGCGCCCTTTGGGAACACGCACGTCCTAACCACCAGCGCGAAGCCTGCCGCTGGCCGCCCTGACGCACAGACCACGACACCGAACCACGCCTCCGTGGCACGCGACGACTATCTGCCTCTCGATGCAGCGGGACAGCCGAAGTTCGCGCAGGTGTGGCAATACATGTGCTTTAGCTGAGGCAGCCAGAGAAGCGTGGCCGCCGGCGTCCCTTGCCCGGCGGCCATGCTCCGTTTGGTCGAGTGTGACGTAGATCGCACCCGGGTTCGGCTGCCGGGTGTAGACTCCCGAGCCATGAGGCCACCGCTGCGGTACGCGAAGACGGTTGATGCCGCCTACTGGCCAGGGCGATCGCTTTCGGATGGCGTGGGTCGGTTCGTTCCGGCGGCAGCAGCAGTGTTCGATGCCAGCAACTGAGCGATGAACGCGGAGAAGATGTTGCCTCCGGCGCCGTCGCCGTTGCCGCCCGCGACG
>JANPDX010000008.1:0-2150 GCA_031431695.1 Dehalococcoidia bacterium | reverse complement strand
CCCTACGCCAAAGAGCGGGCGAAAGGCGTCTCTTACGAGTGCGGGATGCTCCCCATCGGCCGCAACTGGGCCCAGGTCCACGTCCGCTATTACTTGATCGCCATACTCTTCCTCATCTTCGATGTCGAAACCGTTTTCATCTTCCCGTGGGCAGTCACCTTCCTCAGCCTGCCGACGTTCGTTTTCTATGAGATGCTCGTCTTCATCGGTGTGCTTGCGCTCGGCCTCGGCTACGCGTGGAAGCGCGGCGTGTTGGAGTGGAGATGACCGACGTGACGATTAAGCCCTACGTCCCGGACTACGGCGCCGAAGCCGAGCGCCTGCTCCCGGTCGAGCTGCCGGTGACGCGCGCCATCTACCGCATGGCCCTTCCCGGCGTGATGCAGGTCGGCGCAGACACGATTATCGCGATGAGCCGCAAGAGTTCGCTCTGGCCCATGACCTTTGGCCTCGCTTGCTGCGCCATCGAAATGATCGGCACCTTCATGGCCAACCACGACCTGGACCGCTTCGGTATTGTCCCCTGGCCAAGCCCGCGCCAGAGCGACGTGATGATTGTCTCGGGCACTGTTACCAAGAAGATGGCCCCGGCCATCAAACTCCTCTACCAGCAGATGCCGAACCCCAAGTACGTCATCTCCATGGGCGCCTGTGCGACGAACGGCGGGCCGTACACCGAATACGACCGCGTCCTCCAGGGCGTCGACAAGATCATCCCGGTCGATGTGTACGTCCCCGGGTGCCCGCCGCGGCCCGAATCCCTGCTCGATGGTCTGCTTCGCCTGCAGGAGAAGATCATGGAAGAAAAGCGGATGATCGGATGACGAACGCCGCCATCGAATACCCCGGACTTTCGGCGCTCGTACACAAGCACCTCGGCAAGGTGCCCTTCAGCGCGACGAAGAACTCCACCGACGCGGTCCTCCATGTGACCCCGGACCACTTCCTCGAACTCGTCCAGGGCCTGAAGGACCGCCGCGAACTGGCCTTCGATTACCTTCGGAACGTTACGGCCATCGATATGGTCGAAGCGGGCCTGACGGCGGTCTACCACTTCTTTTCGTTCAAACACCACCACGCCATCCAGGTGAATGTGGTTACGCCTCCCGGCAACCCCCACATCCCCTCGTTGGTTGCCCTCTATGCCGCCGCCGACTGGCACGAACGCGAAGCCGCCGAGATGGTGGGGCTCGTGTTCGATGGCCACCCGAATCCGAAGAACCTCCTGCTCGATGAAGACGTCCGCATTCACCCGCTGTTGAAGGCGCACCCGCTGCAGAAGGTCGAAGTCCTCCAGGGCATTGAAGATACGAGTGCGGGGTTCAAGTTTTGATTTCGAAAGAGACGGAACGCAGAGGCGGAGAGGCGCGGAGTCGGATTAGAGGGATTCCTCTCCCTGGACCCGCCCGTTCTCTCAAAATCTCTGCGGCTCCGCGTTTCTGCGTTAAGGCCTGCCGGGAGATGGGCGCATGAGCGTTTGGCCTGAAGACCGCCTCGCGACCGTCGATTCGTTCAATACCGTTGATATGACCATCAACGTGGGACCGCAGCACCCGGCGACCCACGGCGTGTTCCGCATGGTCCTTACCGTCGATGGCGAAGTCGTTGTCGATTGCGAACCGTACATCGGCTACCTCCACCGCGGTCTCGAAAAGCTGACCGAGAACCACGACTACCGCCAGTCCATGGGCTGGTGGGACCGTACCGACTACCTCGCCGGGATGTGCTGCGAACAGGCCTACTGCATGGCCGTCGAGAAGCTCGGCAACATCAGCGTCCCCGAACGCGCGGAGTACATCCGCGTGATGATGGCGGAGCTCTCCCGCTTGCTTTCGCACTTCATGTTCTTCGGTGCATTCGGCGCGGATGTCGGCTCGTTTGGAACCTCGTTTATTTATGGCTGGCGCGAGCGCGAACGCATCTACGACTTCTTCGAGGAAGTCTCGGGCGACCGTATGTTTCCGACCTATCTGCGCCCGGGCGGCGTCCAGATGGACCTGCCCGAAGGCTACGATGCCCGCGTCCGGCAACTCCTCGGCTCGCTCGAACAGGGCCTCGAAGACTTCGATGGCCTGCTCACGGGCAACGAAATCTTCGTCGCACGCTGCCGTGATCTGTCGCCCATTTCCAAAGAGCGCGCAATTAACCTG
>JANPDX010000007.1:0-13929 GCA_031431695.1 Dehalococcoidia bacterium | reverse complement strand
CGAAGACTCTCCATGATCGCTCCAGTCGACGTTTCCACGAGGCGGTTGCGGTCCGTGTCTTCGATGCGGAGGAGGAACTGGCCGCCGTTCGCCCGTGCATAGGCCCAGCTAAACAGCGCCGACCGGATATTGCCGACGTGGGGATCGCCCGTAGGGCTTGGCGCGTAGCGTGTCCGCACGGGCCGGGGTTCCGAAGTCACCATGGAGAGTCTCCAGTCGAGATGTGTCTAGTCCCTGATCGGACAAAAGCGAAAACGAAAGTGCGTATGGGACGCTTCGGGCGCATCCCGCAGTGTATGCCGCGACCGGCGAACCGCTCCACGGAACGCGTTTAGTGTGTTGCTACACCCTCGGGCTCTGCCGCGCGATCTCTCGCCACGCGGAGACGCCGGATTCTGCGCCCCGACATGCTCAGCACTCGCAGCGTCAGTCCGTCCACTTCCACCTCGTCGCCCACCGAAGGCAGACGCCCGAGTTGATGGATGACGAATCCGCCCACCGTATCGAAGTCGTCTGATTCGATTTCGTAGTCGAACAGGTCTTTCAACACGTCTGTTGTGGTACCGGCATCCAGAACAACTTCGTCGTCTGAAATGACCTCCATGGCGGGCCGCGCAACATCGTATTCGTCCTCGATTTCGCCGACGATTTCCTCGAGCAGGTCTTCGATCGTCACCAGCCCCGCCGTCCCGCCGTATTCGTCAACCACGATCGCCATGTGAATCCGGCGCGACTGCATCTCGGTCAGCAGTTCGTCCAGCCGCTTCGACTCCGGGATGAAGAAGGGCTGCCGCAGAAGTTCCTGGAGGGGCCGGTCGCGCCCGCCGCTCGTCAGGGCTCGAAGCAGATCCTTGGCATAAACGATTCCCACGATGTCATCGATGTTCTCGCGATACACGGGGACGCGGCTGTAGCCGCGCTCGGTAACGATACCGGCCACGTCCGTGACGCGATCCTCGACATCCGCCGCCGCCATATCGATGCGGGGCACCATGATTTCTCGCGCTGACTTGTCTTCCAGCGCGATGATCCCGCGAATCATGCGACGTTCCTGCTCCTCGACCCCGCCTGCAGCCTCTTCGCGTTCGACGAGGGTCAGGATGTCGGTGTTCGGGTCCGGCGCAACAGCCCGAATCGAACGCGCGACCACCCGTGAGGGCAGTCCGAGGACAAAGGCGGGGACGGCAAACACGAGGCTCGTCACTCGCGCAACCCCACTGAGTTGAAGCGCCGCCCACTCAGGGGATCGTGCTACGACAAGCCCCACTGTCATTTGAATGAACGCTACGTAAACGCCGCCGACGAGCGAGAAACCAAACGCGCCTTTGAACGGTGCATACTCGCGCGCGCCGAGGTAACCGAACGTGCCGACGATCGCGGTGGCCGTCATAACTCGCGCCGAGGTAAGGGCCCCCAGGAAGCGCCCGGGCTGCCGGACATCACCCGCTATGCGTTGGGCGCGCTTGTTGCCTCGCACCGCGAGGGCCTGGATACGGACGTCACTCGCTCGCTCAAGGGCAGCCTCGGCGGCAGCCACCGCTCCGAGGACGACTGAGCCCACGACTATCCCGAAGATCGCGATGATGGTCGTGGCGTCCATCTGGTCAGCCCCCGTCCTGTGTGCGTTTGAATGGCCTGGCTGGTATTCCAGCCACGGTTTCTCCTGGCGCGACATCCCTGGTGACCACCGCGCCCGTTGCCGTGAAGGCGCCCGCGCCGATCGTCACGGGCGCAATCAGCATCGTGTCGCAGCCGATGAACGCGTCTTCACCGATCGTCGTCCGATGCTTGTTCACCCCATCGAAATTGCAGGTGATGGATCCGGCCGCGATGTTCGCTCGGGCGCCGATATCGGCGTCGCCCATGTAGCTGAAGTGATGCATCTTCACGCCCGGACCAATGTTCGAGTTCTTCACTTCCGCGTAATTGCCTACCTGGCAGTCGTCCGAAATTACCGCGCCGCCGCGAACGTGTGAGAACGGGCCGATGCCGCACCGGGCGCCGATGCTCGAATCTTCGACTACGGAGGACTGGACCGTGGTCTCGTCGCCGATTGATGCGTTCCGCAGCGTCGTCCCGGGCCCTATTACCGCCCCCGTCGATATCGCGGACATCCCAACAATGTGGCAGTTTGGAAGAATCGTCACGTCGGCTTCGATACTCGCGGTCGCGTCGACGTAGGTGGTTGATGGATCGACGATGGTCACGCCGTTCAACATGTGCTTTTCGAGGATCCGCCGCCGCATGATTGTCTCGGCCTCGGCGAGCTTGAGCCGGTCATCGATTCCAAGGATCTCCGTTGCTTCCGCCAGTGCCGTCGCGCCGGGCATACCGGAGCTCGCGGCTGCGGCGACAAGATGCGTAAGGTAATACTCACCTGCGAGGCTCACCGGGACCTGTGGCAGCGCTCGCCAGAGCCAGGCGGCATCGAAGACATATTGTCCGGCGTTGATTTCCGCGGGGCCGTCTGGGCCGTCGTAGTCGTTGGCCTCCACGATTCGGTCCGGGTGCCCCTCGGCGTTTCGAATCACGCGCCCGAGTCTGGCGGGTTCTTCGACGAAACACGAAACGAACGCCAGCGGCCGGATGATGCGGGCGTCCCGCAGGTTGCGAAGCAGATCGGGAGTTACGAGTGGACAGTCCCCGTTGAGCACCATCACCTCATCGCACCCAATGAGGGCTTCGCGGCAGCGGAGAACCGCATCCCCGGTGCCGTTGAGTTCGGTTTGATCGACAAACGTGATTCCGTGCCCGGCAAACGCTTCCCGGACGGCATCAGCCTGGTGCCCAACAACGACAACCAGCGTCCGTGGTTCGAGATCTCGCGCCGCATTGATGACGTGCTGGCCCATTGGGACGCCACAAACGGGGTGCAGCACTTTGTGGAGGCGCGATTTCATGCGCGTTCCAGCCCCGGCGGCGAGCACGATCACACCCAGTCCGCTCATGGCGTGACCACGCGCGGACCGCGCAACGTCAGTGCTTCTGTCGAAGTGCAATTGGTACTGGGAGGCTCTGATTCAGTGCGCATAGCGGACGCAATTGACTACGTCCGTCATGATCCTATGAATTGCGCCAAAATGATGTCAAGCGCTCCGCTCCGGCGGATATCGGGCATGGCACCGGTTTCGTATCGACATTGCTCGATGTGGGCACATAGGATTCGAACACTGCTATGACCGATCATCCCAAGACTTCCGAAGAGATCCGCGCCGCCTTCGTCTCGTTTTTCCGTGAACGGGGCCATTTGGAGCTGCCATCCTGGCCGCTTGTGCCAATCGGCGACCCGACCTCCATGTTCACCAGCGCCGGGATGCAGCAATTCAAGCCCATCTTTATGGGAGAGCAGGATGCGCCCGGGGCGCGCGCCACGACAGTCCAGCGCTGCTTCCGGACCACCGACATCGAAGAAGTCGGCGACATGAGCCACTGCACCGCCTTCGAAATGATGGGCAACTTCAGCTTTGGCGACTATTTCAAACGCGAAGCCATCGAGATGGCATGGGAACTGATGACGACCGTCTATCAGCTCGACCCCGAGAGGCTTCACATAACCGTCTACCTTGATGACGATGACGCCAGCACCTTCTGGCGGGAAGTTGGCGTGGCCGACGACCACATTCATCGTCGTGACGAAGACCTGAACTACTGGTTCAGTTTTCCGAACGGGACACCGGGCGCCAGCGGCCCCTGCGGCCCGGACAGTGAAATCTACTACGACCTTGAGCCTGATCTGGGCATCGAGGGCGCGCAACTCCACACCCGCCCGGATGGAACGCCCGGTGGCGTGGGCTACGACGACCGCTTCCTGGAAATCTGGAACCTCGTGTTCATGCAGCTTTACCAGCACCCGGACGGGCGCCGCGAACCACTCCCGGCCCAGAACATCGATACGGGCAGCGGTCTCGAACGGGTGGCCATGGTCATCCAGGGTGTGAAATCTGTCTTCGAAACCGACATCTTCTATCCCATCCTGCAGCGCGCAGCGAGCGTCTTCGAAGAGACCTATGAAACCGCCCCCGCCGACCTCCAGTACGTCATCCGAGCAATGTCGGAGCATTGCCGCGCGGCGGTTCTGCTGATCGGAGATGGCGTGGTTCCCAGTAACGAGGGACGTGGCTACGTCCTTCGCAGGGTCCTTCGGCGCGCCGTCTACCTCGCCCGGAAGGCCGGTGTGACATCGCGTTTCACCGCCCGCGTTGGAGGCGCTGCCATCGACAAGATGGGTGGCTACTACACGCATCTCACGGAGTCGCGTGCCTTCATCGAACAGGCCCTCGACACCGAGGAGGAGCGATTCGTGCGGACCCTGGCGAGCGGCCGAACACGCCTCGAATCCCTGCTCGATCGACTGCGCCAGGCTGGCGCCTCCACGCTCCCCGGCGACGAAGCATTTCAGCTGTACGACACGTTTGGCATGCCGCTCGAGTTGACGCGCGAAATTGCCGCGAGCGAGGGTTTTGGCCTCGATGACGTTGGCTTTCAGGCCGCGCTCGAAGCCCAACGCACTCGCGCCCGCCAAACCGGCAAGTTCCTCAAGGGCGAAGTCTCACCGGCACTCCAATCGCTCGGCGACGACCACAGCGATTTCGTCGGCTACAACCACGTCGAGGCCGATTCCTCGGTCATCGCGGTCCTCAAGGGCGGCGTACTGGTGGATATCGTGACCGAGGGCGACGCCTGCGAGCTCATCCTCACTACGACGCCCTTCTATCCCGAAGGCGGAGGCCAGGTTGGCGACCACGGGAACATTCGCACGCCCTCCGGCGTTTTCTCGGTGGAAGACACGCAGGCAGCCGGTGGCGCAATCGTCCACCGGGGCCGCGTTTTGGAGGGGGCAATTCGGGTGGCCGAAACCGCGCACGCAACCGTGGACCTGAGTTGGCGCGGTGGCTCCGCGCGGAACCACACGGGTACGCACCTGTTGCACGCCGCCCTCCGCCAGGTGCTCGGTTCGCACGTCCGCCAGCAAGGCTCCCTTGTCACGCCAGACCGGCTGCGGTTTGACTTCACCCACCTCGAGCAGGCACCCCGCGCGGCACTTGCCGAAGTCCAGCAGATAGCAAACGAAAAGGTGCGAAACGACCTCGAAGTCGGATGGCGCGTTTCCAGCTACCGAAAGGCTGTCGAGGGTGGCGCCCTCGCCTTTTTCGGCGACAAGTACGGCGCTGATGTCCGCGTTGTGGAAATCAAGGACGCTGACGGGAACTTTAGCGCCGAGCTTTGCGGGGGCACGCATGTCCACCACACAGGGGAAATCGGCTTCGTCCACATCCTTCGTGAATCCGCGGTCGCCGCTGGAACTCGCCGGATCGAGGCGCTCACGGGCCGCGCTGCCGAAACGTACCTGGTCGAACAACAAGATCGTCTGCTCAAGATCGCTGATCGGCTCGGCACAGGGCCAACCGAAATCGAGGAACGCCTCGACGCGATGCAGTTAGAACTCGAACGTCTCAGGAAGCAGAGCGAACAGCTGCAACGGCTCCAGGCAGCTTCGGTCAGCGAGGGCCTTATTGAAGGCGCTCAAAAGCTGGGAGACGCCTTCCTCGTCGTCGCCCATGTCGATGCATCCTCGCCGGATGTGCTTCGCGACATCGCGGACAGGGTCCGTTCGAGACTGAAACCGTGTGTCCTCGTCCTCGCAGCCACTATCGACGGGCGTCCCTCGTTCCTTGCAGCCGTCACCCCGGACCTGGTCGAACGCGGCGTGCATGCGGGCAACATCGTTCGAGACGTCGCGAAAGCGGCGGGAGGTGGTGGCGGCGGACGTCCCGACATCGCCCAGGCTGGAGCTAAAGATACGTCGCTGATCGAGGCCGCCCTGGCCGAAGGCCGGCGCAAAGCTACGGAGGCCCTTTCCGGTTAGTACCCGGTGAGTGCGAGGTGGTCCTGTGGAGTCGCGGAACCTGGATCCCGAGATCGGCGGCGAGGTAGAGCCTGTACTGCCGGATGACCTGGCCAGCGTCGTCCTCGTCAACAAATCCGAAGAGTTACCGGCTATCTGCGGTCGCGTCGATTCAGCACCGACTTGGGCCGTCGTCATTCACGCGCCGGAGGGCAACCGCCAGCTGAGCACCGAGCTCGGGATGCGCCGCCTCATCCATCACGCCGCCGAGGCTGGCAAAACGGTGGGTGTCGCGACCCGCTCGTCTGCGCTTGCCTCCCGTGCTCGGGAACTCAACGTGCCCGTTTCCCGCAAACCGAAAGACATTCGCTGGGACGCCGGAGGGCGGCGAGTTTTGCGGGCCGGGCGGTTCTCCCTCTCTACCCCCAATCTCGGCCGCTACGTTCAGGTCGGCGTCATTGTTGCGGTTGCCTTTCTGGGGCTATTTCTGTTCCTGGAAGTTGCCCCGTCCGCCACCATCACCGCCTATCCGCCGACCGAGACAGTCAGCGAGGTCGTAACCGTCGTCGCGACCGAAGGCCGGACTGAAATCGACGTCGTCACCAACTCCATCCCCGCGACTCGCGTCAGCGGCGAGCAGAAGTACACGCTCGCACTGAAGGCGACCGGCACCGCCCAGGTAGGCGTCTTGCCGGCCAAGGCGGCGATCACGATAACTAATGGCTCCGCCGCGGCGATCCTTGTTGCCGCCGGTACTGTCGTCCTGGCGACGCCGGACTTTCTACCTTTCACCCTCGATGAGGCCGTAACGGTTCCCGCCGCGAGCGTTGTTGATGCCACCGTCACAGCCCGAAAACCGGGAGCACCCGGCAATGTACTGGCGGGAGCTATCGTTGGCTGGCAGGCCGAGCGGTTCCGCTTTCTGAAAGTGTCGAACCCAGCTGCTGCCGCTGGCGGCACAAGCGAACCCCGTCAGGCCGTCGATCCCGCTGACGCGGTCGCTCTCCAGGGTCTTGCAAAGGCACTGGAATCCTCCGCCACGGTCAAGGAAGGCCTGGTCAAGGCACGGCCACATGACGCGATCTTTTTGGGTACGGCGGAAAGCACCGTCCAGTTCGGTGACGTCCGTCCTCCGGTCGGAACGCCAAGCGACATCGTCTTGCTCGATGTAACGGTGAAACTTTCGGCGTTGGCGGTAGTTGAAAGCACGCTTGAAGAATTGGCCCGTTCAGTCCTCGGCGGCCACACAAGGAACGGCACGTTTGTGCCCGGCACAATCAATGCGGTCGAGACTGGCGCCCGGCAGATCGATACGGAAACAGGCGCAATCCGTACTGAACTCCGTATCCAGGGCGAATTGGCTCGCGGGGTCACCGAAGCAGCGATTCGCCTGGCAGTAAAGGGAAAGTCGGAGGGTGGGGCGAAGTCGACCCTCTCGAACCGGTATGGTATTCAGGATGCGGACGTTCGGCTCTCAAGCTGGGCTCCGCGAATACCGCGCTTTGGGTTCCGCATTGACGTGACCCTTGCGGCGCGAGACCCGAACAAAGGTGCCAACCTCGCTCCGAAAAATGGTTCAACAGCAATCACAACCACAGCTGCAACCGCGTCTCCTGGCGCTGGATCCCGGTGAAGCCCGGATCGGCGTCGCCATTAGCGATGCCCTCGGCTTCTACGCTCATCCCCGAAGCGCCATTCGTGTGCGCTCGATTCCCGAAAGCGTCCGCGAGGTGGCGCGCCTCGTACAGGATGAGGAAGTCCAGGAGGTCATTGTCGGCCTGCCATTGACCCTTTCGGGTGAACGCGGCCACCAGGCGGTGACGAACGTTCCACTTGTCGAGGCACTGCACGCGGCACTGGCTATCCCGGTTCGCGAAGTCGATGAGCGGCTCTCCTCGGCTCACGCGGTTGCGCTCCAGTCGAATTTGCGAGGTAAGCGGGATGGCACGCTGGATTCGGCTTCCGCCGCAGTCGTCCTCCAGGCCGTACTCGACCGGCGCCGCGGGGGAGTAGGCCGTTGAGGAGGAGCCCGATCTCGCCGTTCGGAATTGCCGGCATCGCTGTCACCGTGGGCATCATCCTGGTAGCGAGTTACTTCGTTGCCAGCACGCCATCGGCGCTCCTTGGCGAAGGTCTCGCGAAATCAGAGACGCCCGCCGCCGACCGCGAAGAGGTGGGCTACACCCTCCCCGACGGCCGTTCCGCTGCCGACATCGGCAAGGACCTCCAGAAACTAGGCATTGTTAAGTCCGGCCAGCAGTTCGAGTTCCTTGTCGGCCTCATGGGAGTTCAAGGCCAACTCGCTTCGGGCGACTACCTGCTCAAGAGGCATTCGTCGGCCATTACCGTCGTTGGAGAGCTGACCGTCCGGGACCAGATCCCGGTGCTGAAAGTTACCTTCCCAGAGGGCATTCGCCTGGAGGAAATGGCGGTCATTGCCGAGAAGGCTGGATTTGGCACCAGGGCGGACTTCTTAACGGCAGTCGCCGCGGCCACGCTCCCGCCGGGTTTCGTGGAATCGCATCCCGAGGGGGCCTCCCTGCAGGGGTATCTCTTCCCGGATACCTACATCATGCCGGTCGGCGCCAGCGCGGAAGACTTGGTCGCCTACATGCTCCGCATCCTTGAGCGCCGCTTCTCGCCGGAACTTCGTTCGGCCGCCCAGGCGCTGGGCCTCAACCCGCACCAGGCACTCACCCTGGCCTCGGTGGTTGAGCGAGAGGCAGCCATCGCCAGCGAACGCCCGCTCATCGCCGGCGTTTTCTTCAACCGTCTCGATGCTGGTGACACCCTGGGCGCCGATCCCACGGTCCAGTTCGCGGTCTCCCTGCTGACGGGCTCCGTGGAGAAGTTCGGCTACTGGAAGAAGGACCTGACCCTCGAAGACCTGGCCCTCGATTCGCCGTACAACACCCGCAAATTCGCTGGCCTGCCACCGGGGCCAATAGCGAACCCTGGGCTCGCTTCCATCGAGGCCGTCGCCAGGCCCGAGCAAACGAGAATGTATTACTTCGTTGCCGATGCGAAAGCCGCCGACGGCTCGCACAGGTTCGCTGTGACCTTCGCGGAACACGAGCGCAACATCCAGCTGTACGGCTCTCCATGACCCGTCACGCTGGCATTGTCGGCCATCCAGTCGCGCATTCGCTCTCGCCAGTCTTCCAGGCCGCCGCGTTCAAGTATTGCGGCCTCGATGCCACCTACGAGCTTTGGGACACTCCCACTGAGAGCCTGGAAGCACGGCTCCGCCTTGTTCGCGCCCCCGATGTCCTTGGTGCGAATGTCACAATTCCCCACAAGGAAGCAGTCATTCCCCTTCTGGACGAACTCGGCGGGCAAAGTGCGAGAGTCGGCGCTGTTAACACGATTGTGAACCGGGAAGGCAGGCTGTTCGGGTTCAACACGGATGGCCCTGGTTTCGTTGCCGCCCTGCGCAACGAAGCCGCCTTCGACCCCGCCGGAAAGACCATCCTGCTCGTCGGCGCCGGCGGGGCAGCGCGCGGCATCGCTTTCGCCCTCGCCGAAGTCAAAGCTGGGGCCATCGGGATATGGAACCGGACGCCTGCCCGCGCGGACCGTCTGGTTTCCGATGTTTCAGCCTCGGGAGGGGCCGCGCGAGTCGCAAGCACGAGTGATCCTGGCGGCTACGATTGCATTGTGAACTGCACCTCGATGGGCATGGAAGGCACTGGCACTGAAGCAGATTCTCCTTGTGATTTTTCGCGCGCCATGCCCGGAGTTCTCGCCGTGGACATTGTCTACAAGCCGGAAGAGACAGCGTTCATCAAGAATGCGCGGGCTCACGGGCTGCGAACGCTGGGCGGCCTGCCAATGCTCATCTACCAGGGTGGGCTCGCGTTCGAACTCTGGACCGGGATTCCCGCGCCAATCGAAGTCATGTTCGATGCCGCCCGCCGCCGGCTGAAGGATGCAAGCGCATGATGCTGATCGGCATCGTTATTTTCGTTGCCATCTTCGGCGCTGTCGGCTGGGCGGTCTCGACGGAGATGTTTCAGCACCGGGCCTGGCGGCGGCGCGTAGCTTCTGGAGACACGGATATTGTCGCCGCCCTGATCGAAGAATCGCTGGCGGCCTGGCGCCGTGGCCGGCCGCCGCGAGGCACGCCGTCAAGTCTCTGGGCCGGGGTGCAGGCCGCCCAACTGATCGCCGTCGAGAATGAAGGTATTACGGTTTCGACCTCGGCCGAGGGAGAGTTTCGCACGGAGGGTGCGACCCGCGTTCAGGTGTCAACGGCCCTGGATGAGGCCATCGCGCTCGCTGCAAAGCTTCTCGACATGATCATGTACGATGTCCCAAACCTTCGCCTCGGATACGTCCGCGTCGATGTGTACTCCACGTTTACGGGAGCCGATGGCACGCCTACGCAGCGCCCGATCCTTACGGTCACTGCTGATCGCGCGACCGCCGACGATATGACATGGGAAGCACTCACCGCTGAGGAAGTACTCGGTCGATTCGGAGCCACGTTCGAACGCGGCCCCGCGGGTCGGCCTGTCGCAATTTCGCTCCCCCCGATTGAGGGAACCGCTCCGAAGCCAACTGAACAGGCCGCAGCCGAGTTTGCGGCGTCGCTCGATGGAGGCATGGACTAGCCATGGCCCAGTTTCGCTTTCTCACGGCCGGTGAGAGTCATGGCAAGGGCCTGAGCATGGTTATCGAGGGCCTCCCATCCGGACTGCCGCTTTCAGAGGCTGACATCGCTCCTGACCTGCGCCGGCGCCAGGGGGGCTATGGCCGTGGCGGTCGCATGAAAATCGAAAGTGACCACGCGGAGATCATGGCTGGCGTGCGCCACGGTTACACACTTGGGTCGCCGGTCGCTCTCTGGATCGAGAACCGCGACTGGGTGAACTGGACCGAGAAGATGGCAATCGAGCCCGTGGAAACAGAAATCGAACGCGTAACCAGGGTGCGCCCCGGACACGCCGATCTTGCGGGCGCAATCAAGTACGACTTCGACGATGTCCGCAACGTCCTCGAACGTGCAAGCGCGCGGGAAACGGCCGCCCGCGTCGCGGTTGGGGCGGTTGGTAAGCAGTTGCTTGCCCAGTTCGGCGTCACCTTTCGAAGCCACACCATCTCCATTGGTGGCGTCCACGCCAACGTGCCGGAAACGATCGATTGGGATGCTGTCGAGGCGGACCCCGTGCGCTGCGCGGATTCCGAATCCGGCCAGGCCATGGTCGCGGCGATCAACGCGGCAAAGCCCGACGGAGACACCGTCGGGGGCGAAATCGAAGTCCGCGTTTCCGGGATCCCCCTCGGCCTCGGAAGCCATGTCCACTGGGACCGCAAGCTTGACGGTAGAATTGCCCAGGCGATTTGCAGCATCAACGCGTTCAAGGCGGTTGGCTTTGGGCTCGGCTTCCGAGCCACGGAAATGCGCGGATCGAAAGTCCACGATGTCGTTCTGCCGATCGCCGAATGGCAGGGCCAGGCCTGGAAGCACAAGACGAACAACCACGGCGGCATCGAGGGCGGCATCAGCACCGGCGAAGACATCGTCGTTCGGGCCGCCATCAAGCCGATACCGACGCTCGCGCACCCGCTTCCCTCGGTTGACCTCGAGACCGGCGAGGAGGTGCTCGCCCATTACGAGCGCAGCGACGTGTGTGTAGTGCCGGCCGGCGGCGTTGTCGCCGAAGCAATGGTCGCCATCGTGTTGGCCGATGCCTGGCTGGAAAAGTTCGGCGGCGACACGCTCGAAGAATCGCGCGCGAACTACACGCACTACCTCACCAAAATCGGCCCCCGCGCGCGCCGGGACTGATGACGCCCTCGCGCATCTTCCTGATCGGACTCTCCGGCGGCGGTAAATCCACCGCGGGACAGCTCCTTGCCCACCGCCTCCAGTGGGACTTCGTCGATACCGATGACCTCATCGAGGCCAGGACCGGCCGCCGCGTGACCGACATCTTTCGCGAAGAGGGTGAACAGGCCTTCCGCGTTCACGAACTGGCCGCCATCCGTGAGGTCTGCGCTCGCGAACCTGTCGTCGTCTCGACGGGCGGGGGCGCCGTCACCATCGCGGAAGCGCGTGAACTCATGGGTGGCGGCTTCGTCGTCTGGCTTTCCGTGAGCCCCGAAGTCGCCGCGGCTCGTCTGGCGGAGGACCCGGCAACGGCGGACCGCCCGCTCCTTGCCGGGGACGCGAAGGGACGGCTCGAAGCGCTACTCCAGGCCCGCGCCGAACTCTATAACACCGCTGATTCCGCTATCGATGTCGATGACCTGCCCGCCGAGTTGGTCGCATCCGAGATCGCGAACTTATGGGCCGAGTGGCGCCGAAGTCCTCTATCGGTCAGTGAGCGTGGCTTCGGGCGGTCCCGTCCCCCGTCTCGTGTCCACCAGCCACACCTGGCGCCGGCGGCGGTCGTACGAACGCCGACTGACACTTACCCCGTGGTTGTCGCCGATGGCGCCTTCGACGCCCTTGGCGAACTCTGCCGTGACTCGGGCCTCGGTGGCCGGGCGTTCATCGTTTCTGATACCGCGGTCGGACCCCTCTTTTCGTCGCGGGCCGCGGAATCGCTGAAGGCTTCCGGCTACACCACGGCGGCGTTCGAAATCCCCGCCGGAGAAGAGCACAAGACGCTCGAGACCGTAGGTCTCATTTACGACTGGCTCATCTCCCACCGCGTCGAACGAACCGACTTTGTGGTCTGTGTCGGAGGCGGCGTCGTCACCGATATCGGAGGGTTTGCGGCCGCAACGTGCCTGCGCGGTATTGCCTTCGTGCATGTGCCCACTTCGCTGCTCGGCATGGCTGATGCCTCGATCGGGGGAAAGACCGGCGTCGACCACCCGCGCGGCAAGAACCTAATCGGCGCCTTCGCCCAGCCGAAGGCCGTCCTGATCGACCCCCTGCTGCTGCGAACGCTCCCGGAGCGCCACCTTCGGAATGGCTGGGCGGAGTTGATCAAGCATGGTCTCATCCTCGATGCCGAACTGTTCAAAGACCTCGAGGATGCCTCCATCGAAGGCCCGCCGCTGATGTCGGCCGCGCTGATTGCGCGCAGCGTGGCGATCAAAGCGGAAGTCGTCTCCGATGACGAGCGTGAAGCCGGGCGCAGGACGCTTCTGAATTACGGCCACACGGTCGGGCACGCCATCGAGGCGGTGACCGGGTACTCCAGCTACCTCCACGGCGAGGCCATTAGCATCGGCATGCGCGCCGCCGCGATCATCTCCCACGAGATGGGCCTGCTCAGCGCCGACGACCTCGCGCGCCAGCAAACCCTGTTCCGCACGTTTCAGCTCCCCGAATCCGCTCCCGGTCTCTCCGTCGAGGCCGTGATCGAAGCAACCCTCCTCGACAAAAAGGTCCGTGACGGCAGCGTGCGCTGGGTCTTGCTCGAAGGAATTGGGCACGCCGTCACCCGCGACGACGTGCCGGAAGATCTGGTCCGCCGAGCCGTGGAGACGGTCCTGGCGTGACCGTCATCATGGTATGATGACGCCATGAGGACGATTGTCGAACTGACGGATGAGCAGCTTGCGCGGCTGCGACTGTTCTGCGAACGCGAAAACGTTTCCCGGGCTGAGGCGGTACGGAGGGGTGTCGATCTGCTCCTCGAACAACAACAGGACAGCGAAGCCAAGTTCCTGGGCGCTCTCGATGCAGCCTTCGGGACTTGGAAGGACTATGGGATATACGGAGTCGAGTTCCAGCGACAACTCCGGGCCGAGTGGGATCGCGACGACCGTGGTCATTGAGACCGTGCCTTCATGACCGTCATCATGATATGATGATGCCATGAGGACGATTATCGAACTGACCGAAGACCAGGTTGCGCGCCTGCGACTGTTCTGCGAACACGAAAACGTTTCACGGGCTGAGGCGGTGCGGAGAGGGGTCGAACTGCTTCTCGACTGGCAGGAACAAAGTGGCCATAACCGCCTCGCCGAACGCCGCCGGGCCTTGGACGCTGCATTCGGAATGTGGAAGGACCGCGGTATCGACGCCCTCGAGTACGAGCGGAAACTTCGGGATGAATGGGACCGCGACGTTTGGAACCAGTAGGCCGTTGCTTCGATAGCAACATACTCATCGACGCGATGAA
>JANPDX010000006.1:0-1516 GCA_031431695.1 Dehalococcoidia bacterium | reverse complement strand
GCTTCGTACGCCGCTCAATAACATCTCGGGCTACCTCGAAGCCATAGTGGACGGTGTCGTGCAGCCGACAACGGCGGTCGTTGCGTCGCTCCAGGAAGAAGCAGAACTTCTCATCCGCCTCGTGGCGTCCTCGAACTCTCGCTCGTGAGCATCCCCGCCGACCGCCAGCCTCGGAACCCTCGTGGCCGAGGGCCAAAGCTTCGTCCGCGTCAACGAATGGATGGTCGTCGTCCCGTCGGTCGCCATCGCGATCCTGATGCTCTGCTTTACATTCCTCGGAGACGGTCTTCGCGATGCCCTGGATCCGCGCACGCGGCGCTAATCCAACTCATGTTGCATAGCGACATTGTGATGTCGTCATTGACCTTGCGAGCGTGCGGGCTCAGCCTGGGTGTCGTTTCCGGCGTTAAACAGAACGGCCCGCTCGATTACCTCGGGGTCTTCGTCGCGACCGCCGGAGCAGCGGTCCCGAACTTCGTCCTCAGCGTGTTCCTGGTGCTGTTCTTTGGGCTCAAGCTCGGTTGGTTCGATGTCATCGGATGGGAGTTCGGGAACCCGCGTCAGATGATCCTTCCCGTTGTCGCGCTCGGCATGTATCCCGCCGCGTTCATCGCGCGCATCACGCGCGCATCGATGCTCGAGGTGCTCCGCCAGGACTACATCCGTACCGCCCGCGCCAAGGGTGTCAAGGAACTTCCGATCGTCATGCATCACGCCGTCCGCAACGCCCTTGTTCCGGTACTGACGGTGCTTGGCCCCATACTCGCCGGTCTCATTACCGGGTCGTTCGTGATCGAGCAGTACTTCGCCATCCCCGGTGTAGGTCGCGCGTTTGTCGAGGCCGTTGGCACGCGCGATTACGGGATCATCATGGGCATGACCCTGCTCTACGCGGCCATCATTGCCACCCTCAACCTCGTCGTGGATGTCAGCTACGCCGTTGCCAACCCAAGGATTCGCTACTAAATGGCTATCTCCAACGAGGCTGCCGTCCTCGAGAACTCCGGCTTCGGGCTGCCCACAAGACAGGTCAGTCTCTGGGGCCTCGCCTTTCAGCGGCTCCGGCGAAACCGGCTTTCGCTGCTTGCCGCCATCGTGCTTAGCGCGGTGATCCTCGTCGCCACACTCGCCGGGTTTGTGGATGCCGTCGGCCGCTACCGCCCTTCAGAACAGCAGTACACCGAAATCCTCGGTGGCCCAACCTCCGCCCATTGGCTCGGGACCGACAACCTCGGCCGCGACACGTGGGCCCGCGTTTGGGCGGGGACGCGCATTTCGCTCAAAATCGGGCTGGGCACCCAGGCTGTCGTCCTTGCGATTGGCATCGCCGTCGGCGCCGGAGCAGCGTTGGGCGGCCGCGCCACGGATTCCATCCTGTCGCTGCTCAGTGAAAACGTCAGAGCTAACTGCTCAGTGACTATGTCCGTCTATGGGAGATGGACTGAGGTTGAGCAAGCAAGAAGAACAACGGGCAATCGTGCTGGGGCAGGTCGTTGCGGGGCTGCTGGGCATCGGG
>JANPDX010000005.1:0-14021 GCA_031431695.1 Dehalococcoidia bacterium | reverse complement strand
GGTGGCCGGGTGGTCGACCGTTCGATGCAAATCCACGGCGGCTATGGGATGACCAAGGACCTGCCGCTGGAACGCTGGTACCGGGAGATCCGCATCCGGCGCATCGGTGAAGGCCCAAGCGAAGTGCAGCGACTGATCATGGCGAGGGATCTGCTGGGCGGGAGTTTTCACTAGCGAGTCCCTCGCCTTGGGCATCTCTCCCTCACCCCGACCCTCTCCCACGACGGGAGAGAGAGTTATGGCCCGGCGGCATGCCACCAAAACGAGTGATGGCGCGTCGCTTCGTCGGCAACGGCTCGCGGTTCCGATCCACGAAGATGGCGCTGGCCTTGCCGTGCCCAGCAACCGCTGAGGGCCGCGACTCCTGATGCCCACCGGAACTCCGAACAAGTCCGTTGCAAAATGCAACTCATGGCGCTACATTCCTCGCGCTAACACGCTCCGGAGTTCGCCATGTCTTTGCCTGAACAGCCCGCCGTCATCTTCGATGTCACGGAGGGTGTCGCGACTATCACCCTGAATCGCCCTGACCAGATGAACTCCATCAACGGTGAGCTTTCCGCCGGACTGATGGAAGCGCTGAAGCAAGTGCGCGCGCGCGACGATATCCGCGTGGCGGTGCTCACCGGCAACGGGCGAGCCTTCTGTGCCGGCGCCGACTTGCGTAGCCGTGACGGCGGTCCGGCCGCTTCGAGTGGCGTGGCGGGACTGTTCCGGACGGATGACGCCGTCGGCTTCCACGAGTTCGACGCACGCAAGCCCATCATCGGGGCGATAAACGGCTACTGCCTGGGCGGAGGTTTCGAAATCGCGTTGAATTGCGACCTTCTCATCGCTTCCGAAGCTGCCCAGTTCGGGCTGCCGGAAATCACGCTGGGGTTCTTCCCGCTGGCGGGTGCGCCCGTGCGGTTGCCGCGCTCCATCTCGCGCGTAATGGCAAACGACTTGTTATTCACTGGCGAACGGATAGACGCGCGGACGGCCCTTGCCTTCGGCATTGTCAGCCGGGTGGTCGGAAATGATGAGCTCATGTCCACGGCGCTGGGGATGGCCGCCAAGATTGCCGGCTACGCGCCGATCGCGGTTCGTGCGATGCACGAACTCGTCCGCAGGCAGGGCGATATGCCAACCGCTGAAGCCATGCGGCTGGCGGGGACGATGCGCTGGGCAGTCGGCCAAACCGACGATGCGAAAGAGGGCCCACGGGCGTTCGCGGAAAAGCGGAAGCCGGTGTTCAAAGGAGTGTGAACGACAGTAACAGAGCTTCCGCCCGGCACGGCGCTGATTCGTGAATCGATCCCCTCGCGCACCCTCCTTCCATGGAAGGAGGAGAGGGGCAGGGGTGAGTTAGAGCGGGAGGATGCCGCCGCGGACCGCCAGCGTGACCGCCTCGGTGCGGCTGGCGGCGCCGAGTTTGCCAAGGATGGTGCCGACGTGGAACTTGACGGTGTGTTCGCTGATACCCAATTCGCGGGCGATGCCCTTGTTCGGAAGACCCTCGGCGACCAGCCCAAGCACTTCGATTTCGCGGTCACTCAACACAGACCCTTTGAGGAGCAACGGCTGTTCGTGAGGCCGGTTCGCAACCAGGGTAGCCAACGCCGGGTCGAACACCACCAGTCCCCGGGCGACGGCGGTAACCGCGGCGGCGAGCTCATCGGCGGTTGCTTCCTTCAGCAAGTACGCGCGAGGCGTGTCGCCGGTGATCCGGAGCGTTGCGAACTCCGCGGGGGACGCGATGAGCAGCACAGACGGGCCAGCGGGCCACTCCTCTTCGGTCGCGCCCTCCTCGACGTCGGCGACGGTGACGTCGGGAGCGTCCTCGGGGCCGCTAATGAGTTCGATACCTGGAGCGATAGCGAGCATCGCGCGCAGGCCCGCCCGAACCGAGGGATAGGCGGCCTGAACGGCGACTTTGAGGATGAAGGCTTCCGGCGTCGTCATTGGTTGCTTCGATCGTAGCTGATTTCGGGAGCCTGCATTGGGCCGGGCGGGCAGCCTTACGCGCGTTCGCCCACGGTAACGGTGAGGGCTTTCAGTTCGCCGCCGCGCAGGACCCTGGCGGGGGTCACCTTGCCGATACGGGAGGGGCCGAGCTGGGCCTGGAGGGCGTCGGTATCCGATGTAAGTTGGCCGCCAAACTCAATCAGGATGTCGCCGATGAGCACGCCCGCGGTATCAGCCGGGCTATCGGGTTCAACTGAGACAATCAGGAGGCCCGCTTCGAGACCACCCGCCTGGGCCGCCAGTGCCGCCGGGAGTTTCGCTACCTGGCTGCTGACGCCGAGGTAGGCGCGCCGGACCTTGCCGCCTTTGAGGATGTCGCCGGCGATGCGGTCGACTGCCACAACCGGGATGGTGAGTCCGGCGCCGCGTCCGAGGCGAGAGCTGTTCATGCCGATAACCTGGCCCAGTGCATCGATGAGCGGACCCCCGGAAAATCCCGGGTAGAAGGTCGTATCCGAACGCAGGTAACCTTCGACTTCGGTGCCGCGGAAGGTTCGCCAAGGACCGCCGATGCTGCCGACGACACCGAACGAGGCCATCGGGCCTTCATCGGTGGGACGGCCAACGGCGAGGACGATGCTTCCGACCTTCGCCGAGCCAGCCGGGGCGCGCACGGCGGCGGTCAGGCCGCTGGCGGCAATCTTGAGGACTGCGATATCAGAGCCGGGGTCCCGCCCTGCGATGGTGGCGGAGTGCCTTGTACCGTCAGGGAGCATGACCTCGACTTCATCCCGTTCGATGGCGTGGTCGGAAGTGACGATGACGCCACCGGCGGACCAGATGATGCCGCTGGCGGGAAAACGACGGCGAGCGTTGACGAGGACGGTAGAAGCGGCCGCGGTTTCAACGGCGGCGGCGAGGCCATCGGATGTTTGGGCGAGGGTGCTTGTTTCGTTCGGCATGGGGAAAGCTACCTTCTGAAGCTGGCTCACGTCACCGGCTCGTTTGATGGATTGAGGTTCGCACCCGGCGAAGGCGCTGTGACCGCCCGGTCGGAGAGTCGGGGGCTAGACGAACGGGTGGGAGGGACCGGGACTCGCGGGGCTCCGCCCCCGCTGGGCCGGGTAGGGCCGGTGCCATGTTGGGGATCAACGCCGAGGGCCCCGCTTCGCATCCCGGCGAGACAAAACCATCGTTTGACCCGGCACTCTGCCACTATCACCTAACACTTGGCCTCTAACCCCTAACGCCTACCCTCGCGTACGCTGCGTTTTGAATGGCAATGTTGCAGGAACGGGCCGATCGGCAGCGCAGACTGGCCGCGCGTCCTCAGCGGCCGGCGTGGCCCACCATGCGGCGGGCTATCGCGCTCCACAGACCACACAAAGCCATGGTCCTCTCTCTGATCGGCGTGATTGTGTTCGCCTCGCTGGTCGGGCTCGGGCCGCCGTTCATCACCCAGAAGATCATCGATAAAGCGATCCTCGAAAACGGTGGCAGCGGGCACGAACTCAACATCCTGATCCTGTTCATGCTGATGTTCATCGGCATGAACTCGGTTGGCGGTGTCGTCCAGGCGTACCTGAGCCAGAACGTCGGCCAGAGCGTGATGTTCGACCTGAGGCGGACACTGTACCGGCACCTTACCGGCATGTCGCTGCGCTGGTTCACCTCGATGCGCACCGGCGAGGTGCTTTCGCGTGTGAACAACGACGTCGGCGCGGTCCAGGGTGTCGTGAGCGACACCCTCGGCGGCGTTGTGGGTAACGTCATCACCTGCGGCACGACGCTGGCGCTAATGTTCTACCTGGACTGGAAGCTCTCGCTCTTTTGCCTCGCGTTCCTGCCCATCTTCATTTATCCCGCCCGCCGGGTCGGGAATATGCAGCGGGACCTGGTGAGCGAATCGCAAGAAGAGCTGGCGACGCTGACCTCGCAGATGCAGGAAACGCTTTCCGTGAGCGGCGCGCTGCTGGTGAAGACGTTCGGGCGGCAGGAAGCGGAAATCGACAAGTTCGAAGTGAGCGCCAGGCGGATCCGCGGCCTCAACATCCGGCGGGCGATGGTTGGTCGCGGCTTCATGATGGCGATGGGGATGTTCAGTACACTCGCGCCCGCGGTCGTCTACTGGTACGGCGGGCACCGGATCATTGGCGGCGAATCATCGCTGGGCACGGTGGTCGCGTTCGGTGCGCTGTTGACCCGGCTGTTCGGGCCATTTTCCCAACTGCTCAACATCCACATCACCCTGCTCAGTTCGTTGGCGCTGTTCGAACGCATTTTTGATTACCTGGACATGGAACAGGAGATAGCGGATAAGCCCGACGCTCGTCCATTGGTGCATCCGAAGGGCGACCTGAAATTCGATGATGTCGGCTTCAGCTACATGAAAGAGAAGCAGACGCTCGAACACATCTCGTTCGAAGTGCCGGCGGGGAAGTTCGCGGCCCTGGTGGGGCATTCGGGAGCCGGTAAGACAACGGTCGCCTACCTGGTCCCACGCCTGTACGACGTCCGTTCGGGCAGCATCACGATCGACGGCCAGGATATTCGCGAGGTGACGCTGGAATCGCTTGGCGCGGCTATCGGGATGGTGAACCAGGAGCCGTTCCTCTTCCATTCGTCGATTCGAGAGAATTTGCGATATGGGACCCCGGATGCGACGGACGAACAGATCGAACAGGCTGCTGCGGCGGCCAACATTCACGCCTTCATCGCGGCCCTGCCGCACGGGTACGACACGGTCGTCGGCGAACGCGGCTACCGGCTATCGGGCGGCGAAAAACAACGCGTGGCAATCGCAAGGGCGCTGCTCAAGGACCCCGCCATCCTGATCCTCGATGAGGCAACATCGAGCGTGGACAGCGAGACCGAGCGAGCCATCCAGGGTGCGCTCGAACACCTCACACGTGGCCGGACCGTGCTGGCCATCGCCCACCGTCTCTCAACGATCGTGTCGGCCGACCTGATTGTCGTGCTCGAAGACGGCAAGATTGCCGAGACCGGCACCCACTCGGAACTGCTCGCGTTGGAAGGCGTGTACTCACGGCTCTACCGCACACAGTTCCGCGAGGAGTGGAACGAAGGCGTCGAGCCGGCGGAGATGGCGCCGGCCGGGGATGGCGGGTAGCCGCCGCGAGACGTTCAGCTTATGGCCGAATCTCGTAGTAGTTGTTCATCGGGTCCGCCACGTCGGTCGTCCGGAACCGGGTAAACCCGGCCGTTTCCGTCATCGACTTCAGCAGCGAGGGCGTGAGGCCCATGGTCCCGATCCCCGCGCCGCCTTCTTCGGAGAGGCCGGAAGACATACAGATGAGTTGCGAGAAGCCATAGAAGAGGGCGGCCATCGGATGGGCGATGCGGTCCTCGAATGTTTCGGGGGCGGCGATGTCGATCACCAGCATGGTGCCGTCTGGTTTGAGCGCCTTCCTGGCGGCGGTCAGTACCTCCACCGGCTTCGCCAGGTCATGGACCACATCTCCGAACGTTACGAGGTCAAACGAACCGTTGGATGGAAGCGGATCGTTCTCGGGGTTGTGGAAGTCGACGTTCGCAAGCCCCGCCGCAGCCTTGTTCTCGTTCGCGAGCGAGAGCGCCGCTTCGGAGATGTCGTAACCATGGAACCGCGATAGTGGGTACTTGGCCGCCAGCGCGATGATGCGGCCGCCGGCCCCACACCCGATGTCGGCCACGGTGGCGCCCGAGTTTAGCTTGGCAACTGTCCCGTCGAGCGAAGGGATCGCGGCATCGGTGAACACGCCCGTCGTCGATGAAGTTCCCCGCTGCATTGCCGCTGCCATGTCCCGGCCATGCGCATCGTACTTTCGGCCCATCCCGGTTCGGAAGCACTCCGGCAAGTCCAGGGCGATGGCCATGCCCGATGGCAGGAAGCCAAACATCCCGATGCCGGATGCGGGCGTCGATTCGTCAGCCAGGATAAGCGCTGTTTCTGGCGAAAGCTCGAACCGACCGTCGCCTTTGTAGTCGATGAGACCGGCCGCCGCCTGTTGCGCCAGCCACTCTCGGACCCATCGTTCGTCGAGACCGGCCTTGCGGGCCGTCTCCTCGCTGGTGAGGGACCCGGCCCCTGCCATTGTCCGGTAAAGCCCGAGCTGGTCACCGAGCCAGATACCGATTGACACCATCGTGCCGCCCAGGTAGCCGAAGATCTTACCGGCCTGTTCTTCGATTTTCGCGGGGTTGGGTTCGGTCATCGTGGTCATGTTTGCTACCTCATTCTGGTCTGTGGCGCGGGAGTATAGCGATAACCGAGGGTCCATGACAACCTTAAGATATGTGATGCAAACCACAGACGAATCCTTGGGCCGGTGCACAACATCTTGACAACACTGAGATTCGGGGGCAGATTGGCCCCGTAAAATAGGTTGAGGTGTTTGCGATGCAACGGCTTTCAGCGAATGGCGCCGAGTTTGAATACGAAACCGCGGGCACGGGCGAACCACTCGTCCTGATTCACGGCTCGATCATCGGTGAGTCGTTCACGCCGCTGCTCAAGGAGTCGGCTCTCACTGACCGCTACCAGGTCACGAACTACGCTCGCCGTGGCTTCCTGGGCAGTTCGCGGCACAACGGGCCCTTCAGCCTCGCCCAGCAGGCGGCCGATGCGCTGGCGGTGATTCAGCATGTCGCTGGCGGACGCGCGCATGTGGCCGGCCACTCGTATGGGGCGGCAACCGCCATCCAACTGGCGCTGGATACGCCCGGGGCAGTCCACTCGCTGATGCTGCTCGAACCGCCGATGCCCGTCCCCAGCGCCGAGGCGTTGTTCGCCAATGTCCCGGCGCTCGCCGCAATGTATGGCTCGGGCGACGGAGCTGGCGCAATTGACGCGTTCCTGACGATCGTCGTCGGCGCGGACTATCGAGCAGGGGCCGATAAGAACCTCGCGCCCGGGTGGTTCGAACGGTCCGTCGCGGATGTCGATGCCTTCTTCCAGGTCGAACTTGGAGCTTTGGGCGAGTGGCAGTTCACGGAGGAACTGGCGCACCGCATTTCGCAGCCGGTGCTCTCGATCTTGGGAGGTGAATCCAGCCAATTCTTCGTCGAAGGGCACGCCCTTCTGCAGCAATGGATGCCTCAGACCGCCGCGTTTGTCCTGCCGGGAGCAACGCACGGACTACAGATGCAGAACCCGAGGGCACTGGCGGAGGCCATGGTCGCGTTCCTTTCGCGGAACTCGATGTTCGCGGGGACGCGGGCCTGAGGCAGGCGCGCGAACTACGTCTCCGTTGGGCATGGACGGGCCGGGGCATGTCCGAGGACGAGAGCCCAACGGTGGCAGGCGGCTCCGCACCGGGAACGCGGGCAGGAGTTGGGCGGCATGCCGCCAGCGCCCACGAAGGGGCGCGACTACGATTTCCGCGGACGTTCACTTATGCGCAGATACCTGTCTATTGACATAGGCAGATATCTGCGTATTCTTTCGAACGTGAGACGAAAACCGGATTCGTTGTTGCCCATCGAGCTTGCAATCCTTCTTGCCGGGCTGGCCATGAAATTGCGCGGCAACGCGGAGTTTTACGGATACGCGGTCGCCAAAGAGATGCGAGAACACACCGAGGCTCGCCGCCTGACTGCCCACGGGACGCTCTATCGAGCGTTAGAGCGACTCGAACAGCGGTCGATGCTGCAGAGCCACATGGAAGACCCCGACATCGCCTCCGCCGAAACTCGGCCCCGGCGGCGGCTCTATACCGTTACCGCCCTCGGCGCGACAACCGCGCAAGCCGCCGAGCGCACCGCTCAGGCGGCTTCATTGTTCGCCACCAAACCCGGGACGGCGACGTCGTGACTGCAATCTCACCATCCCGCGGGACCTTCGCCGGAGACCTTGCTCGCACATGGACCCGGCTTTACACCGTTGGACTTCTCGAGCCCGTGCGCGAACGGCGGGCTCAGGAACTCGAATCCGATCTCTGGGAGCACGAATCCGACCGCTTCGGTGAACAGACGGCGCCCGCACTTGTCGGCGTCGAAGTCCTTGGGCGGATGGTTCGCGGAATTCCCGCTGACCTTTTATGGCGATTCCAGATGGAGGGACCGCAAATGGAAATCAAAATCCCGTTCGAACGCATCGTTGGGCTGATGCTCGTCGCGCTGGTAGTGCTCATTCCGATTGCTGTTGGCATCGACGGCTACGACACATCTCGTGATGGCTGGCCGGACGAACTGTTGCGCATGGCCGACCTTTCCAGCACGGCAACACGAGGAAACATGCTGTTTCAGGTGTTCAGCGGAGTGGGCCTGATAGGCGCGGCAGCGGGCTTCTATCTCGCGCTGGTTCCACGCGCGAAGAATCTCGCGACCTTCGCCGCGTTCGGCCTGGCCGCGGCGGGAGTACTCACACTCGCCGCATCAGCGATGTACGGCATGGTCTCCACCCTCGCCGACGACTATGCGGCGGGCCGCGGTGGAGACGACATCATCGTTACTTCACGAGCGTTCGCCCTCGGCATGCAGAGCTTCGCCGGGTCAGCAGGACTCCTGCTCGTAGTCAGCGTCTTCATCCTCGCCTACGCCGCGAACCGCCATGCACTGGTGCCGTCGCCCTTGCGCTGGGTTGCCATCGGCAGCGCGGTGCTTTTCGGCGCCGCATTCTCTGCTGAATTCTTCTTCCAAAGCGACACGGCATGGCTTTTCTTCATGAGCGGCGCGCTGCTTCTGCTGGTGTGGCTGCTGGCTGCAGGCGGCAGCTTGCTCCTGGGCTACAAGGGCGCCCCCAATGCGAAGCCAGCACTCGATGTAAAACCAGCGTAAATTTGCGCAGGAACTGCATTTTCTGGAGGGACACATGTTGAGCAGGTCAATAATCGTGGTTGGGCTCGCGGGGATAGCCATCCTCGTGATGATGGTCCTGATGGGCGGTCTCGCCTTCGCGGCAGACCCGGTCTATAGCGGCACCGCCGTGAAAACGACTACCGCGGATTTGAAAGACGGTACCGGCGCGAAGATCGGCGCTGTACAGCTTTCGCAGGATGCGAAGGGGGTCGTGCAGGTCACGGTCTCGGGAACCGGGCTCGCAGCGGGCGAACACGGCATCCACATCCATGCCACCGGCAAGTGCGATGGCCCGGCCTTCACAAGCGCCAATGCCCACTTCAATGTGACGAATCACCAGCACGGACTCGCCAATGCGGCCGGCCCACACGAGGGCGACCTGCCCGGACTGACGGCGGTCGCCAACGGCACCTACACCTATACCGCGACAACGGACCGTGTTTCGCTGACCGGTGGCACAACCAACATCTTCGATGCCGATGGCAGCGCGCTTGTTATTCATGCCACGAAGGACGACCAGGTCACGGACCCCACCGGCAACTCCGGCGGACGTGTCGCCTGCGCGGTACTGGCTGCGGCCGCGGCACCGCTGCCCCCGGCAACTGGCAACAGCCCGGCGGCTGACAGGACCTCGGGAGTCCTGGCCATCTTGGGGTTGGCAATCGTCGCGGGCGCGATCGGTCTGGGAACCTACCGAATCGCATCGGTCCGCCGCTCGGCATAACAAGGGCCTCGGGGCCCGGAAACAAGGTATCTGGCCATGACGCGGTATTCCTTCGTGACCATAGTCGCGGCGATTGGCGCCGTCTCGTTCCTTGTTTTCGGGCTCTGGCCGTTCTTTGGGGCGAAGTCGTTCTACGAGCAACTGGCAGAATTCCCGCCATACAATGTGCATTTTCTGCACGACATCGGCGCGTTCCAGATCGGGATCGGGGTCGCGCTTGCACTCGCGTTGTGGCGCAAGAACGACGCCTTACTGGCAGCGCTGGGCGGGGCAGGCGTGGGATCCGCGTTCCACACCGTGGCGCACTTTCGCGATCATGACCTGGGCGGCAAAGACACGGATGTCTACGTGTTCGGACTAATGGCGGTGCTGATGCTGGCCGGTGCCTATTTACGGTTGAGAAAACCGGCCGAGGCGTAGCAACCGCCCCTCCACGATCGGGGTCTTCATACAGAACCTGCTGGTGGCCGAGTGGCTCGTGCGTTCGCGCGCAAGGAATGGCCCGGGAGGGCAGCTCGGGACGTAAACGTACGATCGCTACGGGATAGCCACGCTGAATGAACCAACACAAAGACGGGGTGGCCTTTCGGCCACCCCGTCTTCGTGTTGTGGTTCACACTTCGAACTAGGCGTCGAAGTAGAGATGGAATTCGTACGGGTGCGGGCGCATCCGGACGGGATCGACGTCGTTTTCGTACTTGGATGCGATCCACGTTTCGATAACGTCCGGGGTGAACACGCCGCCCTTGAGCAGAAAGTCGTGGTCTGCTTCCAGCGCCTGGAGCGAACCTTCGAGCGATTGGGCAACGGTCGGGATGTTCGCCAGTTCTTCCGGACTGAGGTCGAACAGGTTGGTCTTATCGAGCGGCGGGCCTGGATCCCAGCCATTGAGGATGCCATCCATGCCGGCCATGAAAATCGCGGCGAAGGTGAGGTACGGGTTGCCAGCCGGGTCCGGGGGGCGGAACTCCACGCGCTTCTGTTTCGGGTCCGGGCTGACCAGCGGGATGCGGCACGCAGCCGAACGGTTGCGGGCCGAATACACCAGGTTTACCGGCGCTTCGTATCCGGGGACGAGCCGCTTGTAGCTGTTCGTCGTCGGGGCGCAGAGCGCCATCAGCGCCTTGCCGTGCTTGATGATGCCGGCGATATAGGAGAGGCACATCTTGGAAACGCCGGCGTACTCGTCGCCTGCGAAGAGGTTGGCGCCGTCTCTCCAGATGGAGAGGTGGGTGTGCATGCCGGAACCGTTGTCGGCGAAAAGGGGCTTGGGCATGAACGTCGCCACCTTGCCGTGGCGCTTGGCGACGTTCTTCACGATGTACTTGTAGAGGAGGGCCTTGTCGCCCATTTTCGTGAGCGTATCGAAGCGCATGTCGATTTCGCCCTGGCCGGCGGTCGCCACTTCGTGGTGATGCAGCTCGATCTGGATGCCGCAGGCTTCCATGATCTCGACCATTTCGTTGCGGATATCCGTCTGGGTGTCGTGCGGGCTGACCGGGAAGTAGCCCTCTTTGTACCGCGGGCGGTATCCCTGGTTGAGGTCGCCACGAAGGGTGGTCTCCGCGCCGCTGTTCCAGATGCCTTCGTCCGAATCGACAGAATAGAAGGCGGAATGCTGGTCCGAAGCAAAGCGGACTTCATCGAAGATGAAGAACTCGAGCTCGGGGCCGATGTAAACGGTATCGCCCGCGCCCGAGGACTTCACGTACTCTTCGGCCTTTTGCGCAACGTAGCGTGCATCGCGCGAGTAGCGAATGCGGGTGACGGGGTCTTCAACGTTGGCGATAACGGAGACAGTCGGCGACTGGATGAACGGGTCGATGATCACGGTGTCGGGGTCCGGGATCAGGAGCATGTCGGACTCCTCGATCTTCTGGAACCCACGGATAGATGATCCGTCGAAGCCGTAGCCGTTGGACCATGGCGAGTTGGCCAGGTCGTCCCATCTGTTGAGTTCGTGGATGGGCCGGGTGATGTGTTGCCACTGGCCAAAAAGATCGACGAATTTGACGTCGACGAATCGGACGGCATTGTCTTCACAGAATGCCTTGACTTCCTCGGGGGTCATGCAAGCTCCTCAAATGGGATCGGACGGGTACGAAGATTGTGACGCTTTTCACGGTGAAGGCCAGCAGCCCACGTTCGTGCGTCATGAAGATCATGTTTCATGACGGCGTCGCGTACCCACGGGTTTCGAAGTACACCGTAAGAAGAGCGAGTTTCGGATGAATTGCGCCGGTGTTACGAACAGATTTCGCTGGCACGTAGTCCCGCCCTCTCGCGTGATTGCTAGCTGAATCGCCGGGGCGGGAAGTTAGGGATCGATTCGGCGCCCGGCGGGATCTGCACCCCGGCCCAGGCCTTCCGCACAGCAATGACAATCGCCCTTCGCTCTTCGAGCGGCGGAACGATTGGGCCAGAGACGGGTGCCTGGGGATTGACCGACATGTGAGCCATGGCCGTCGCGGCATCTTCGGCCGTGATGCGTTCCGGCCCGTCGCCATTCCGCATTTGGCGGTACATCGACCAGGCATCGATCCAGTGGCCCCCCGCGTAGCGGGCCAACATGTAGACGGGGTCGTTCATCCGAAACACTGTCCGGACCATTCCATCATCTTCGAACGTTGCAAGGTGTTGGAATTCTTCCACATGACCTCCAGCACGAGATTAGCGCACGCACGCGACAGCCTCTGTCGCGAACGGCGAGCGTCAACGTACAGCCGGGACATCGGCGAGTTCGAATGAACCATCGCCCGATGGTCGAATCCGGCGGGCATGGAGCAGGAACGGGACGCCGAACACGAGGCACGAAACGAGGGTCATCGCGCCACCGATCGCGAATGCTTCGCTTATCCCCCAGCGGTCCGTCGTGAACCCGAGTGCGGGCGTGAGGGCTGCCATGGTGAGGCTGCGGAACATGTTCTGAATTGAAAGCACGGTCGCGCGCCGCTCCGAACCGATGCGACGATTGATGTAACCCGCCGCAATCGGTTCGAGACACGACCCGACCGCTATGAGAAGTGGAAACGCGATATACGCGGAGAGGCCGGGGGCTAACGCAAGGGAGGCGAAGCACCCGGCGCCGATCGCGGGTCCGGCGAGAAACGCTCGGGACAAACCTGCGCGAGTAGCAACCCGGCCGGCCAAAAGAGAACCGCCGAGCCCGGCCAGGAGTATCGGCACCTGGAGCAACGAAAAGCTGATCCCTACCTCGATGCCGCGATCCACCAGGTAAGGCTGGATGAAGTAATGCACGGACTCCAGCGCGGCAAATGCGCTGCCCGCGAAGAGGATGAGGATACGGACATCGACTGCTTTCCATGCCTCGGAGAACGCGGCGCCGATGGAAGAGACGTACGAGGGCATTTCGCCCGGCCTGTCCCGTTCGTGCGGCGGCTCCCAAATGGAGATTGCGACAACCGATGTGAGCACGCAGGTCGCTGCTCCGATAAAAATCGTCGCCCGTATATCCAAGATCGCAGCGACGGGCCCGCCGAGGAACGTGGCGATGCCAACTCCAGCCCAGCCGAGCGCCCTGCCACGCCCGAAACGGCGCTCGTATTCGGCCTCGCGCCCGGCCGCCTTCAGCGTGTCGAAAAGTAGCGCGCTATCAGCGCCCGACATCAGCGCCCACGCAACTGACCAGAGCAGGAACGAGGCGAGCAGGATCGCGAACGACGACGTGAAGGCGAAGATCAGTACCGCGACGCCGAGGATGGCCGCGCCCAGGGCCATCGACTTGCTTCGCCCATAACGGTCCGCAATCGCGCCCGTGGGCACTTCGAGCAACAACACACCGACCAGGAAGATGCCCTCGGCGGTTGTCACCTGGGTAAGGCTGAATCCGCGTTCGAGTGTGAGGAACACGATCCAGACCGGGATCCAGAGTTGGAAGTCCCGGAGGAACCAGTAGGCGTTGAGCAGCCGGATGTTTCGATCCGGGTGAGCGATGTGCATCGGACCAGCCTATCTCGCCAGCGGCATGGCCGAAAATGTCCGGAAGGGGAGTGACTCCGCGAACGTTACGGGTTGCGGAAGATGTCGTGGGTGCCGATTCGGCGCCAGATGATGTGCGGCTGGCCGGGGCTGAGTTCTTCGCCGTACTCGAAAGTCGCTCTGCCATCGACAGCCCAGGTCATTTCCCAGATGCCTTCAAACGCAGTTACACGTTTGACTCGGAGGGAAGGACGGGGAGTTCTCCCTGACTTGAAGTCATCGACAAGCTCCGCAACGGCCGTGAGAAACAACAGCCGCAATGCAGGGCCGAGCTTGTTGAATTCCGCGAAAAACCGGGGGTCGTATGTGTACGTGGGCACCGGCTAATTGGAAGCCGCTTCATGGGACGCAATGAGGGTGGCAAGAAACTCGTCCCCGCTCATAGGTGGAAGCACCCGCCCGGCCTTCTTCGCCTCGTCGGCTTCGCGTTCGCCCTTTTGCCACTCTTCGGTCCAGAACCATGCCTGGTCCGGGTCGCGGTCGGCGCGGTGGAGGAGGATGTAGCCATCGGCCCGCACCGAAAACGCCACGCACGCGCCGTCGGGTAAATTGG
>JANPDX010000004.1:0-11648 GCA_031431695.1 Dehalococcoidia bacterium | reverse complement strand
GCCAACCTCGATGATCCGGTCGCGTTCCGGGTCGAGGCCAGTCGTTTCGAGGTCAAGGGCAACGTAGGTCTGCGTCATAAGTCGAACATTCGTGCGGATAATGCTGAGTCTACCGGCTTCCAAAGCACCGGGCGAGACTGACCGCCGAATCGGGCAACCCGTGCCCAGCCGGCTCAAGTTTTGCACCCGAACCGGCATTGAGGCGCGCCGAAGCGCGCGAGTAGAATCGTCGCTAGACTGCGGTTCTTATCTATAGCTGTGGAGGTTCGGATATATGAAGGTGTACGCCACCGAAGACATCCGCAACGTGGTCCTGGTTGGCCATGGCAGCGTCGGCAAGACAATGCTTGCCGAAGCGGCGCTGTACGAAAGCGGCGCCACGACGCGATTGGGCACCATCCAGGACCAGAACACTGTTAGCGACTACGACGAAGACGAACACAAGCGCAAATTCAGCCTCAACCTCTCTGTCGTTCCGGTGGAGTGGGAGGGGCGAAAAATCAACATCATCGACACGCCCGGCTACGCTGACTTCATCTCCGAGGTGATTTGCGGCGCGAACGCCGCCGATATGGCCCTTGTGGTCGTCGATGCGGTTTCAGGACCCGAAGTCGGGACAGATCGTACCTGGAACATTACCGAGAAGGTCGGCCTGCCGAAGATGATTGTCATCAATCGTATGGATCGCGAAAACGCGAACTTCGATCAGGTCCTCAAGCAGCTCCAGGAACGTTGGGGGCATCGGGTGATGCCCCTCCAGCTCCCGATCGGAGCCCACGACACGTTCAACGGCATCGTTGACCTCCTGCATATGAAGGCCTACATCGGCGAACAAGCCACCGAAGCCGACATCCCGGCTGAGCTCGCGGAACAGGCGACTCAGCTCCGGGCACAACTCATCGAGGGCATCGTCGAAACCGACGAAGCGCTCATGGCGAAGTACTTCGCAGACGAAGAGTTGACCGAAGACGAGCTCCGCAGGGTGCTCCATGGCGGCCTTGACCACGGCCTCATCATCCCCGTGATTTGCACGTCAGCCACGAAACTCATCGGCGTGCGCCAGGCACTCCACAACATCGCCTTCAGCGGGCCCTCTCCGCTCGATCGGGACCCAATCGACGCTGGCAAGGCACAGCTCACAGCCGACCCCAGAGCGCCGGCTGTCGTGCATGTGTTTAAGACCGCAGCGGACCCGTACGTCGGAAAGTTGACATACCTGCGCGTGGTGGCAGGCACGGTCAAATCCGATACACACCTCTGGAACACGAACCGGCAGTCGGATGAACGGCTCGGCACGCTTTATCTCCAGCGGGGCAAAGAACAGTTGCCGATTTCCGAATTGCAGGCGGGTGACATCGGCGTCGTGGCGAAGCTCGTTACGTCGGCAACCGGAGACACGCTTGGCCCGAAGGAATCTGGGGCCGAGCTGCCCCCGATCCAATTCCCAAGCCCGGTGTTCAGTATGGCCGTCCATCCGGTCTCGAAGGGTGCCGTCGACAAGCTCGGTACGAGCCTTCAACGGCTGGTGGAGGAGGATGCCGGACTCCGACTCACACGAGACCCCGCGACGGCCGAAATTATCCTGGCCGGCCTGGGCGAAGCGCACCTCGAAGTAACGATCGAGCGGCTGAAGCGTAAGTTCAACGTCGATGTAGAACTCACGCTGCCGCGCGTGCCGTATCGCGAAACGGTCTCGAAACGCGCACAGGCTGACTACACCCACAGGAAACAGACGGGTGGCCATGGGCAGTACGCGCGAGTCATCATCCAGGTTGACCCGCTTCCGCGTGGGACTGGTCTGAAGTTCGCGGAAAAGGTGGTAGGCGGCTCGGTGCCGAAGGAGTTTATACCGGCGGTGGAAAAAGGCGTCCACGAGACAGCGCACCATGGGGCGTTCGCGGGCTACGAGCTGACGGACTGCCAGGTCACTCTGCTGGATGGGAAACACCACCCGGTGGACTCAAGCGAAATGTCCTTCAAGCTCGCCGCTTCGCAGGCGCTCAAAGAGGCCATCAGCGGCGGCGGCGGCACGTTGCTCGAACCCGTGATGGACATCCGGGTGTATGCCCCCGAAGCCAACGCAGGCGACGTCGTCAGCGACTTGAACACCAAGCGGGCAAAGATTCACGGCATCATTCCGGAGGGTTCGATGAGCGTCATCGAAGCCGAAGTGCCCCTGGCTGAAGTTCAGCGATATGCTTCTGACCTTCGGTCGATAACCCAGGGACGGGGCGTTTTTGAACTCGAATTCAACCACTACGGTGAAGTACCAGGCCAGATAGCGCAGAAGGTTGTCGAACAGCACCGGAAACTGCTCGAAGAAGCTCATTCCGCTCACTGAGGGGCTTAGTGGGATCCCTCGGAAACGACCCCGGGCAAGATAGCCCGTGGGATCGGCCCGGCCGGAGTTGGGGTGGGCGTGGGTACCGGAGTCGACGGAGTGCCACCCCCGCCGCCTGTTGAGGACACCGTCACAGTAAACGTCACGGGCGCCCCGCCTCCCAGGAGGGAATCGATGATGACCGTGCCCGTGTGGGTTCCGGCCGCCAACCATCTCGGGTCGACCGTTATCTGGAGGACGCTGTCCCTTCCTTTGGTGGCGACGCGCGGGGTCTTCTGGTTGACCACCTCGATGTTCGCCCCGATCGCCAGGCCGCCATCGACGACCCGTCCCGCGGGATCTCCGGGGTGTCTCACTTGAATCCAGTCCGCCGAGGTCCGCACACGGTACGGCGCGAGGCCGGTCCCGGTGTTCTTCACGACAACGTCGGACACTGTCGCCGTGTTCGCGGTGGCAGTGAGGACGACCGTGGTGATCCCCGTAATCTTGAGCACGGGGGCACCGAGAAAGTAGGCGGCATCGGCCAGATTTGGCGGAGGGCTCGTATCGAAATGGGGGATTGTCGGATAGTCCATCAGGGGACATCCGCCACTGAAGCCGTTGTCCTCGCAAGCCTGGAACGCGAACGGAGTCATCGCGGAGGCGATCTCGGCTGAGGCAAGGTTCGGCATGCTGAACGCCTGTGGCGGCCAGACGCGGCCCGCCGGGTTCACCGGGGCGTCGGGATCTGGTTCCGGCGCGGGTTTCGCAAGGAACTGGTCGGCGGCCCAGCCAACGATCCCGCCGAATTGGACATTCCACCACGTCAAGCCTGATCCAGTCTGGGGTCCCCCGAGTACGACCAAGGACGTGCCGTCCGGGACGGTAGTGAGCGTATCGGCATCGACGCTTGCACCTGCCCGTATTCTCAGCCCGTTCACGGTGCCGAATACGCGGGCCGTGTCACCGGGAACGAACTTCGGCGCGCCCGGCACCGGTGGCGTCTGGGGAGTGCCGCTACCGAGCGGCGGCGGATAGTCGGTGCCCTTGGGCATCGGGGGATAGCGCATGCACCCGTACACCTTTTCCTGGTAGGTGTAATCACCCCAGTCGTAGAAGCCATAGCCGGGAGCGTTGGGATCGCTGCAGTTCCAAACGGGGCCGCGCAGCGGGTCTTTCGTTGGATTCAGGGGGTGATTGACGAAGGCGAAGCCGTTGTAGCTCCAGATCGCGTAGTACCAGTCCTCGAGGGCCGCCGGATCGCCCTCTCCGGCTATGGGCCGGAAGTTGGCTGCGCCGTTCCACTTGTCCGCGAGGATTCGCACGCCTTCGGCGATGTTAAAGAGGGGATGCGTACCGATAATCGCCTGACGTGCCGCGGGGACGCGGACATCGAGCGCGGGCGGAGCCCCAAGGTGCCCCATGCCGGTGGTGATTTGTCCAAGGCCGTAACCGCAATCGATCGCCGTGATCACCGGGCCCGTTCCGCCGTAGGGAACGTTTCCAGCCGCGTGAGACCAACCGGACTCTATCCAGGCGATTGATTTGTAGACAGTCGACGGGATGCTGCTGGCCTTGGACGCCGGTTGGCGAGCTGCCCGCGGCCCCGACTCGACGCCCTGGAAGGAAACGTCGATCGTTTCGCCGCCGGCCACAGTGTAGGCCTGGGGAACCGCCAATCCCCGCACCGCAAGGTCGATCGCGGTGTTGTACTTCCCGACGTAGTCCTCGTATTCATAGGTATCGAAGCCCCAGCCTCGATTCGGGGAATGACAGGGGAAGTGATCCGCACGCGACCGCTGCGGACTGGCGAGCGCCATCCCGAGAGCAATGCCACCGAGGGCCGCCGCGAAAGCGAATCGCTCTAGCGCGCTGACCAACCGTAGAACCTCGTGAAGGATTCGTAATTCGTCCGTCCGGCAGCCGAAACGATTTGGAGGACGGGCTGGCCGGGCGCCTGGAACGATTGTCCGCTCCAACGCGTGACGGCAAGATTCTCTCCGTCCGCGGAATACCCCAGGGGCACGTCGAATCCGGAGTCCGAAGACGTAGCGGACGAAAGCGACTGCGCACCCACGGAACCGTACTCCTTTGCTGCCGCCGGCTCGACACCGAAGGTGGCGGCCTTCGTTGCGGGGTTCCATGCCGTTCCAAGCGCCGAAACCTCCGCAGAAAGGGCCTGGGCAGAGACCCCGGGGCCATCCGCCAACCTGATCGCCCGGGCGCGATACTGTACGCCGCCACTCGTCACGGTCTCGATGAACGCAAGTTCGGCCCCGTCGGGACTGAGCTTCCAGTCGCGGGTAATTCCGTCAGAAATGAGGCCCCATTCGAAATCACCAATTCGGAGAACGGACCCTCGCGCATCAACGACGATGCTGACGATTCGAGCGTTGGACGTGTACCCGACGGGGAAAATCCCGAGGACCCCGTCAACCGCGGCAAGGAGCGTTTCCAGGTGTTCTCCCCCGGTAGAGACTTCGACGAGGTGAATTGGGCCGCGCGCTTCGTTGCCTGCCGGCATTCGCGAAACGACGATACTCGAGCTATCTCTCGACCAGACGGGAACCTGTCCGGGGACGATGTTTCTCGCGACCGACCTGACGAGGCCGGTTTCCAGATCGACGACGTTCAAGGATGCGACCGGATGGGAGGGACTTCCACCATCTACGCTGACTAGCGCTATCTGTTTGCCGTCAGGCGAGACCGCGCCGGTGGAGGCGAAACCCGGAAGGTGCGGCACCCGTGCAATCTCCGTGACCGCGCCAGGACTGCCTGCCCACGCTACGGAAATAACGTCACCCTGGCCGTCGGATCGTCCAAATACTGCGTAGTCGCCGCGGGGAGCGGTCGCGAACGCGGTCTTCGGCGTCACGGCGGTCGTTCCATACCCGAGGACGGCGGCGGCGATCGGAGTGACCGCCATCACCGCGGCGAGCACCGCCAGGGCGATGAAGAGCCGGGAATAGTCGCGTTGGCGAGAAAAGCTTCGAGTAGATACGGCCATCTGGCCTCCTTGTGGAGTGAGCGGGGCGGCTAATTCAGATTGCGCACCCACCCGAGGAACGCTGCTCCGGAGTCGCTGGAGAGCACCGTTCGGCTGTTCAGGGAGCCGGCCCCGGCCTGGCCAACAAGTTCAAGCGAGCGATGCGGTTTCCCGTCGTCGTCAAACGCTCCGGTGTAAACCGTCGTAGCGAGGTAGGCAGCGGTCGGCGACCAACCATCCGGGATGATGTAGGGCGCTTCGCCTCCCGGTTCCGTAAGTTGCAGCGTGCCGCCTGGGCCACCAAAGCTCGGAAGAGGAGAGCCGGGCATCCAACTGGCGCCGAGTTGGTCTCCCCCAGCCGGAAGCGTGGTAATCGAACCAGTGGCGGTTGTGAGCGTTCGTCCAACGTAGGTCTTGGACCCGCCCGCGAGTACATCAATGAACGCGAGCCGCGAGCCATCAGGGCTCAGCGACCAATCGCGGGTACGCCCGGGGCTCAGTTCCGCGACCCATTGCGTCTTGCCGGCCCTTTGGAAGTAGAGGTTGGAGCCACGCTGATCGACGACAACTACGAAGAGACGGGCCGAATCAAAACTGTAGCCCACGGGCACAACATCGAGGGCGTCCTTGAATTGAGCGATGGGCCCCGCGATGCCCGAGGAAGCATCAATCTCCATGACCGAGTGAGTCCTCTCGCCGGCGCTCTCATTCAACCGCGTCGCAGCGAGTCGAGTCCCGTCTACCGACCACGAGACGCGTGTGAAGTAATCGAAATTGCCTTCGACCTGGACGATCGCACCGGTTGCAACCTCAACGAGCGAGAGTTTTGCTCCCGCGCGCGAGGCGAAGGCAGGCAGCGATACGACGGCTATCCGCTCACCGAGCGGCGAGGCCACCCCGTGCGCGTGATAGCCCGTGGACCCGCTATTGGGGAACGAAGCAATCACGCGCGGCGCCGCTCGCAAGTCGGCGGGCTGGACGACAAGGTCATCGAAGTCGCGGCGAGGAATCGTGTAGGCGATAGAGCCGAGGGACGCAATGCCGGGGACGACTTCGAGGTCGTCTTCCAGTCCGGCCGGTGAGGGGGCGAATATCGCCCATCCGAGGAGCGTAAGCGCGATCGCGCAGATTGCGAGGGCGAAGGGCACGACGGCGTCGGGTACGCGATGCGAGCGGTGTCGAACACCGGGGAAGAACACTCGGCTACCTCGCGCTTTGGATGACAAACGCCATCCTGGTCTGCCGCCCCGCACGGCGCAGCTGGTCGCATCGAAGATGCCGGTACCCCCGCGGTACCGAGGCCGCGACGGCGGCCAACGACGGGTTTGCACCTGTCGCCAAGCCCGAACGTAACTCCCGATCCGGCTTGGGTCAATGATTGTCTATGCATCCCGCCGTCGCCTGGCCGGGGATATCGCGCATCTGTGCTAGCATTTCCGGAAATGCTCCTCTATCTTCAGGATTTCACCCCGGCCGCGTTTCTCGTGTTCTTCGCGGCGACCTCCGTCGCGCTCCTCACGGGCCTCGCCTTTCATGAGTTTTGCCACGCCTGGGCCGCCAACGAACTGGGTGACGACACGGCCGCTCGACAGGGTCGGCTGACCCTCAACCCACTCGCCCACGTCGATCCTATTGGTGCGGCGATGATGTTCATCATCGGATTCGGCTGGGCAAAGCCCACGCCGGTGAATCCGTGGCGTCTAAAGAACGGCCCCCGCCGCGGCGGCGCGCTCGTCGCGCTCGCGGGTCCGGCGTCGAACTTCTTCTTCGCCGCACTTGCAGCGGTGCCCCTCAAGCTCGGTCTCGTGGAACCGTCCTTCGGAAGTTTCGAAGGGTTGGTTCGAAATGGCAACGGCGAAGACTATGTGGCGCTGTTTCTGCTGGTCATCGTCAACCTGAACATCATTCTGGGCGTTTTCAACCTGATCCCGCTGCCGCCGCTCGATGGATTCAAAGTCGCCCTCGGATTCCTACCACAGGAAGTAGCCCAGGCACTCCAGCGGATCGAACCGTATGGCCCCGGGATCCTTATGACGATGCTGGTGGTTGGTTTCGTTGCCCCCCAATACAGCCCCATCTACTGGATCCTCAACGAGGTCCGAGACGACGTCTTTCGATTCCTCGTGTGAACCGGTCGTGTGCTAGCCTTAGGGCGAGCGGATCGCACCAAAACACAAGCTCCAAGCAGGAATCTCCATGGCGCAGTCGCGTATAACCATTATCGGTACCGGCCTTATCGGAACCTCCATCGGGCTCGCGCTTGCTGCGCGGGAGAAGCGCCAGTACGACATCGTCGGAGCAGACCGCGACCGCAACGCAGCCAAAGCGGCGAAGAAAATGGGCGCCCTAGATAAAGAGGTCGCATCTCTCGAGGAAGCCGTGCAGGGCGCGGGTCTGGTCATCGTTGCGACACCCGTCATGGCCGCCCGGCAGATCCTTCAGGAAGTCGCCAAATACCTCGAACCCGGCGTAGTCGTCACCGACGTTTGCAGCACGAAATCCGACGTCATGCGATGGGCAGAGGAATACCTGCCCGAATCGGCGAATTTCATTGGCGGACATCCGATGGCGGGCCGAGAGAAGAGCGGACCCGGCGCTGCCTCCATCGACCTCTTCAAAGGCGCGACCTGGGCGATGACCCCTTCACCGCGAGCAGACGAGCGAGCGGTTGGTGTCGTGCTCGGGATGATCGAGACTCTGGGAGCGAGCCCGATTTACATCGACCCGGCCGAGCACGACCAGTACGCGGCCGCGGTCAGCCACCTGCCACTTGTCATGTCGGTGGCACTTTTTCGGATGGTGCGCGATAGCGCGGGATGGGAAGATGCCTCGTTGCTGGCGGGGCCGGGCTTCAAGGATCTCACGCGGCTGGCGAGTGGCGATCCCACGATGTCCAGGGACATCATGATGACCAACCGCGATGCCGTGCTTCATTGGATGGGCCGCCTCCAGGAAGAACTGACAACCATTCGTCAGGCACTTGAAACCGGCCACGAACCTGTCTACGACCTCTTCAAAAGCACCCAGTTCGACCGGGACAACTTCATTCTTAACCCGCCCGAGCGGCGGCGGCCCGAGGGTATCGAGGCGCCTTCGGCCCAGGACGCGGTCGGCCGGCTGTTCGTCGGTGGGCTATACGACAAGCTCAAGGAAGCAACCACGAAGATTGCCGAAGCGCCACGGCGCGGCGACGACGCCGAACTGAAGCGAAAACTCGGTGTTCGTGACGATCTGCCGTGATCGTCAACCGTCCCGAACGGATCCGCGCGACGATTGAAGTTCCGCCGGACAAATCGATTTCTCACCGTGCGCTCATTTTCAATGCGATAGCGAGCGGTCCAGCCACGGTGGAACGCATCCTCGAATCCGAAGACGTTCGTTCTACCGCAGCCTGCCTGGCCGCGCTTGGTGTCGAGATCGACTGGCCCCAAGGCTCGGCGATTGCCCACATCAAGGGGGCCGGGCTGCATTCACTCTACGAAGCCGAAACCGTTCTCGACTGTGGCAACAGCGGGACAAGCATGCGGCTCTTACTCGGCCTTCTCGCGGGTCAGCCCCTGTTCAGCGTCCTTGCGGGCGACTCTTCCTTAGGGTCGCGCCCGATGGGGCGGGTGATAGCACCGCTTCGGCAGTTTGGAGCGCGCATTCACGCCCGAAAAGGTGGCACGCTCGCGCCAATTTCGGTCACCGGCGGCTCGCTGAAAGCGATCGACTACGCGAGCCCGGTAGCCAGTGCGCAGGTAAAGTCGGCGATCGCCCTCGCCGCCCTCTATGCGGACGGCGTCACTTCCGTCACCGAGCCCGAAAAGAGCCGCGACCATACCGAACGCATGCTGGCCGCAATGGGCGCCGACATCGCAAGCGAAGGCACTACCGTAACAATTGCCCAGGCGACGAAGCTCGCGCCGCTCTCCCTGCGCGTCCCGGGCGACATTTCCAGCGCTGCCCCATGGCTCGTCATGGGCGCCTGTCACCCCGACGCTGAGATCCTGCTCGAAGGCGTGAACACCAACGAAACGCGCACCGGGATCCTCGACATCCTGGCCGCCATGGGCGCCAACATCGAACGAATGGAGGAACGCACGAGTGGCGGGGAACCCGTTGCCGACCTCCTGGTTCGAACCTCCGAACTCCGCGGAACCATCGTCTCGGGAAGCCTTGTCCCACGCGCCATCGACGAACTGCCGCTTGTCGCCCTCCTGGCCTGCTTTGCCGAAGGCGAGACGATCGTTAGGGACGCGCAGGAGTTGCTGGTGAAGGAATCGAATCGCGTCGAAGCGACGGTCGATGTCCTCAGCCGAATGGGTGCGCGAATCACCAGCCGGCCCGACGGCTTCGTGGTCCATGGACCGGCGAAGCTACACGGCGCCCGTGTCGATGGCCGTGGCGACCACCGTGTTGGGATGCTGGCAGCGATAGCGGGCGCGCTGGCCGAGGGCGAAACGCAGATCGAGCACGACGCGGTCGGTGTTTCCTATCCTCAGTTTTGGCAAGACCTTGCGCGGGCAGCCGACGCAGGCAAGATCAGGTCATGAACCCGCGCCCGATCATCATCGTCCTGCATGGACCTTCCGGCGTCGGAAAAGACACCGTTATCGACCGCCTTCGGGAACGCACCGGCATCCATCGCGCGACAAGCTGTACGAGCCGCCCGCCGCGCGATGACGAAGTTGATGGCATTCACTACCACTTCCTCTCAGAGGCGCAATTTGAAGAAAAACTCCGGCGCGGCGACTTCGCCGAACACGCCGTAGTCTATGAGGACTACAAAGGCCTGGAGCGAAGCGAAATCGAAGGCCCCTTAGGCAGAGGGGAAGACGTGATCATCCGCACCGACGTCCAGGGTGCACGGACTTGGCGCACCAAGCTGGACGGAGCGATCTACATCTTCCTGATGGCCGAGGATCGCGAAGTGCTCCGCCTCCGGCTGGAAGAGCGAGGCAGTGAGGACGGAAAGTCTCTCGCGCTGCGAATCGCCGAGCTTGAAGCCGAACTCGATGACATCGAGAACAACGATTATGTCGTACTCAACCATGATGGAAAGCTAGAAGACACCGTCTCGGAAATAGAAGACATCATCGAAGCCGAGCGCGCGAATTTGGGGCGCAATGGAGCGAAACTCATCGCTTCGCGCGACTAGGAGTGCTCGCGTGTAGCATTCCCGCCAACCGGCGCGGGGGGTGTCCTATGGACCCGAAGTTGATTGACCTGTTCAGCCTTGAAGGCAGGGTTGCCCTTGTGACCGGCGGATCCAGCGGCCTTGGCGTAGCGTTCATCCGGGGACTGGCGAGGGCGGGCGCAAATGTTGTCGTGACGGCGAGACGGCAAGAACTGATCGATCAAACAGCCGAGATGGTTCGCGGCTACGGGGGCAAGGCGCTCGCCGTATCGGCCGACATCACGAACGAAGAGCAATTCGAGGGCGTCTTTCAGAAGGCAGTTGAGACGTTCGGCCGAATCGACATCGTGGTCAACAACGCGGGCTATACCGATCGTTCGGGCCTCCGCCACGACCTGGGAAGCATGAAGCGCATGCGTTCCATCGTGGAATTGGATCTGGTCGCGACGATCAACGGCTGCCGGCTGGCCGGACAACAGATGCTCTCGCAGGGCGGCGGCGGCGTGATCATCAACGTCAGTTCCATCCTAGGCAAAGTAGGCAGCGAATTCCGGGCTGCTTCGTATCACGCGGCGAAGGGCGGCGTTGATGCGCTCACTCGCGTCCTCGCGATCGAATACGCCCGCGAAGGGATTCGTGTGAACGCCATAGCTCCGTCGTACTTCGATGGCACCGAACTCATGGACAAAGTCTTCGAAGCGACCCCGGCGACTCGTGAATACAGCATTTCACGGACGCCGATGGGGCGCCTTGGACAGCCGGAAGATCTCGAGGGAGCGATCGTCTACCTCGCCAGCGATGCCGCTCGTTTCGTGACAGGTCACATCCTCTACGTTGATGGCGGTTGGACCGCTGGCGGTGGCTATCACCAGACGCCGCCGATGTGGGAGTCCACGCCGGGACATCAGATCGTCCAGTGAGCACCGGCGCGCTGATCGTCATCGCACTTCGGCTGCTGTTGCCGTTCCTGATTCTGAAGAAGAACCTGACCGGTGGCGTCCTCTGCATGCTTCTCGATGGCTTTGATGTCATCCTCATCGACATCCTCAAGATGGGCGGCTTCGAAGGCCACTACCACCAGCTCGACAAGGTGCTCGACACGTATTACCTCGCCTTCGAGTTCTACGTGGCCACGCGCTGGACGAATGGCTTCGAACGCTGGCCGGCGTTGGCCTTGTTCGGCTTTCGCATCATCGGCGTGATCCTCTTCGAACTCACCGAAC
>JANPDX010000003.1:0-3418 GCA_031431695.1 Dehalococcoidia bacterium | reverse complement strand
TCTCCCGGCTTCAACAGCGCCGCGCCGTGCCGCCCGAGTTCGATGTCTTCGGCCACGCGTCTCTCGAAGTACCGTTCAGCAAATGTCCAGAGCGCACTGGTTCGGTGCGGACCCTCGGGCGCCGCCTCGATCGCCCAGGCCACGGCCGAGGCCGCCCCGGTTGCCAGCTCCACCGCAGTCGGACGGACGTTTCCAATCCGCTCGGCCGCTTCACGAAGGCCCGCCGCGCCACTGCCGAGCGTTTCCGCGGCGATCGCCATCGCAGCCGCGCCGACCATTCCCAGCAACGGGGCTCCCCGCACACGTAACGTGGCGACGGCCTCGCGGACTTGTTCCAGCGTGAAAAGCAGCAAGTAACGCTCTTCGCCGGGGAGCAGCGTCTGGTCAATTACCCGCAATCCCGGGGGCTCAAGGGCAATCGCGCCGAAATTTGGCATCCGCGATGGGCCGTCAGGCATATCGGACCAACGACGTAACGTTGTAGCCCGCGAGCGTCTCGCGGCCCCCCAGCGCTTCCAACTCGATCACGAACCCAAAGCCGCCCACAATCCCGCCAACGACCTCCACAAGTTTCGCGGTCGCTAGCGCCGTCCCTCCGGTTGCGAGCAGGTCATCAACGATGAACGCCCGGTCCCCCCGCCGCATCGCGTCCTGGTGGATGTCCAGGGCACTCTCGCCGTACTCCAGGGCGTACTCCACCGACATCCGGGCCGCAGGCAGTTTGCCCGGCTTTCGTACGGGCACGAATGGCAATTGCAGTCGATCGGCGAGCGGGGCCCCAAAGATGAATCCGCGCGATTCGATGCCCACAATGCAGCCTGGCTGGCATGCACTCGCGGCCGATGCGAGTTCGTCGAGGACGGTCCTGAAACCGGCGGGATCACCCAACAGCGGAGTGATGTCGCGAAAGAGAATGCCCGGCCTGGGAAAGCCGGGCACATCTCGGATGAGCGCTTTGAGGTCCATGCCGGGATTCTACGTCCCGGGCACTTTTTTGCTAGGCGGCCAGGAACTCCAACGGATCCCAGCGCCCACCCAACAGTTCCTGAGAAGGCACCCCCAGCCACCGGTCCATGATCGTGGCGTAGACCCTTCGGAAGTCAGTCGTGTAGGGCACGTTGCCGTTATCCACCAGGGCCGCGAGGTTCGGGGCATCGCCGTAGAGGCCTTTCTTCACGCTGTTCCCGAGGGCGAAGCACATGCTGCCAGCGCCGTGGTCGGTGCCGCCGTTGCCGTTCTGGGCCACGCGCCGGCCGAACTCGCTCCAGGTCAGGACGAGCACGTCATCGGCCTTTCCATGGGCCTGCAGGTCGTTGTAGAACGCCGTGAGCCCGCCATCGAGTGTTTCCATCAGGTCCTGGTGTTCTGAAACCTGGTTGTTGTGGGTATCGAATCCACCAAGCGTGACGTGCCCGACGCGCATTCCAAGGTCGGCGATCACCGCTTCGGCCAACACCGACAGCCCGGCCGCGAACGAGGTGTCCGGGTATTCGACGGCGGGCACATAGGTCTTGGCAGCGTTCTGCAGCAGTTGCGAACTCGAGACAGCGCTTTCGGCGGTCGTCTCCAGAAGCACCCCGTACGGCGACGTTGATGGGTAGGTCTCGTACAGCTTGAGCATCGTCGCCGTCCGCGGTTCGGTCGGAGCGACGAGCTTGCCGCCGACTTTCACGCCGTAATCGTTCGGGTTCTTCACCGAAGGCACGGCGATCTTCGGCGTCCGCATCTCGTCAGGCGTCGAGTTGCCGATGTTGAATCCGAGGAAGGGGTCGTGCTGGTCGCTTTCCAGCTTCTCCAGCGTACGTCCAAGCCAGCCGTTGTCGAGTTTCATCTCAGGGTCGCCGCCCTGCCAAATCGCCATCGACTTGAAGTGACTGTAGTTCTGGTTCGGATACCCGACGCCGCGGACGACAGCCAGTTTGCCCGAATCCCAGATGCCTTTGAGGCCGGTGAGCGCCGGGTGCAGCCCGAAGCCTTCCGCCAGCGGGAGCACCTCGTCTTCCTTCAGGCCGATAGTTGACCGCGAAGATCGATACACCGGATCCGAGGCCGGAACCACGGTACTCATGCCGTCGTTGCCGCCGGCGAGTTGCACGAAGATCAGGATCTTCTTGTTGTTCGGGTCGATTGTGTAGGCGCCGTTCTCAGCGGCAAACGCGACGGCGCCCTTGAGCAACGACTGAGCGGTCGTCCCGATGCTGACCAGGGCGACGCCGCCCTTGACGAAATCTCTGCGTGAAAGCATGGCTGGAGCTCCTTAAATCAGTTGGTATTCGGGGCTGGCGAGGACCAGGTATGCCACTGCGGCGGCCCGGTCCTGGGGGTTGGTTACGGTGCGGGCGTAGGCATAAATCGATTCGCGCGAATCTGCCGAAATGGTGTCATCGACCAGCCGTTTGAGGGCCTCGTCCACCATCGCCTCCGCGGTTGGCTTGTTCACCAGCGCCGGGATCGTCGCGGAACGATTGCGCTGGAAGAGGAAGGCATCGAGGAAGTTGACCCGCCCGAAGAACGTGCCCGAGGAGAGCCAGACGTCACCTCCGGGCCACCCGGCAACGCTCGGCGGTTCGTACAACCGTTGATCCATCCCCTGGGCGCTCTGTTCGACCTGGAGGAAGTCCGTCTCGATTTCGAGGGCGCGGATGGCGCCCACCATGAACTCGATTGGGCTGCGTACAAGCGAACGGTACGCTCGCATGGAATAGAACTCGTCGCTTACCAGGATGGCGCGAACGACGGCCTTCACGCTGTGGTTGGATGAAGCCCAGACCCCGGCAAGGGCCTCAACGGTCTCCTTTGCCGGGTCGCGATAGGCGAACTCCGAGAACAACCGGGTGCAGACGTACCGCCCGGTCGCGGGCTGCTCCATGATGATTGAGACGATGTCGGTGCCATCGAAATTGCCAGTGCGGCCAAGGAACGTCTTTACACCGGTGTCGTGCTGGGGCATCGCCATCCGGAATTCCGGCTCGTATGCGCCGTGCATCTGGTTCAGGAATTCGTCCCGTTCCTTCTCGCTGATGCCTGCCGGCGGCTGGTCTCTTGTCCGAGGTGTCAGCCGCCAGCCAGTGAACGCACGCGCACTCTCGCGCACGTCGTCCTCGGTGTAATTCCCCTCGCCCATGGAGAAGAGTTCCATGAGTTCGCGAGGGTAGTTCTCGTTGGGGTGGGCCTTGGTGCTCTCCAGCGTGTTCAGGTAGATCATCATCGCCGGGTCTTTGCTGACGGCCTGGAGAAGGTCGTCGTAGCGGCCCACCGCGTTCGCCCGGAAGAGCTCGTTTTGGGCGACCATCATCTTGGCGCTTTGCGGTCCAATCTGGCTGAGTTGCGAAGTCAGCAGTCCGTGCCAGATATAGGTCATGCGCTCCTGCAGCGGTCGCGCGGAATAGGCCATCCGGGTCAGCCACCACCGCTGCAT
>JANPDX010000002.1:0-2816 GCA_031431695.1 Dehalococcoidia bacterium | reverse complement strand
CGGGACGCTCTATAAAGCGCTCGACCGCCTTGAGCGCCAGGGTCTTTTGACAAGCCGCTGGGAGGACGCCGAAGTCGCCCTCTCCGCGGGTCGCCCACGCCGCCGCCTCTACCAGGTCACTCCCCTCGGCGAAGCCGCTGTTAACGAGGCTCTGCCAGCCGCCTCGACGATGGCTCGACGGCTCCAGGCGGGCGGGATCCCCTCGTGAGCGAGTTTTTCACGCTCCTCCTCCGCGAAGCCGAGAACGGCTGGGTCTGGATGTACACGGCCGGCATGCCCGACGAAGCGCGTGAAAGCCACATGGCGGAGCTCGAAAGCGATGCCTGGGAACATGAAACGCTGGCCGCCGAGCGCGGAGAACGCTTCGGTTGGCAGTTCTTTCACCGCGTGCTGCGAGGAATGCCCGCCGACCTCGGCTGGCGGCTGGGCCAGGGGCGTCGAGGTTTCGAAGGCCGCAACTGGCTCGAACTGATGGTGGCGTGCTTGATAACGCTTGGCGTGGTGGTCGCCATCCCGGTTTCCGGATTTTTCTTGCCGCGTGCGGGTGCCGCGAACCCTGGCGGAACGTTCGCTGTCGTTCCCTTGATTTATGCCGTTCTTTTGACTTTCGCGCTGGTGCTCCCTGGAATTCTGGTCATTGAGCGTTACCCCATAGCAGGCGGATCGCTAACCCTGATCGGTTGCCTTTGTTTGATGGCGCTTTTCTGGTGGCAGCGTGAGACCATGGCTGTGATCCTCATCGGCACTTGCGCGGCGGCGGTCGCAGCGGTGCGACTTCATCGCTTACCGCCGAACTAGCGATCCCTCGTTGTCTGGCCCAAAAAGCCTTGTATTGACAAACTAGGAAGATATCTTCCACAGTACGCGTGTTCCCAATGTATTGGGACTTCGGAGGAAGCACAATGTCCACTCAAGTTTCGAGCGTTAGCGCAAACACTCTCAGGCGAGTCCTTGTCAGGGCTATCGCTGGTGGGTTTGCCTTCGCGGTCATCTTCACCGCCTTCGGCTCGTTTGGCCCGTTCAACGGGGGTGCCGAGGGCAGATCGAATAGTGAGCTGGTCGTCGGATGGGCGGTCGGCATCGCTGCAGCTGTGGTTGCTGGTGCAGTTGTCTGGATGGCGGGAAAGAGCGGGACGCGCCCCGGAAACGTCGGTGGCGCCGCCAACCGTGCCCTTATCTTCGGGATTGTCGCTGCGGTGTCACTCCCGGTGTTCTGGCTCGGCATCTATCCTCTGTTCGCGGCAGGAAGCTTCGTGCTCGGCGGTTCGGCCGTCCGCGAGGCAACCGGTGGGACGAAGGTCAAAGCGATCGCCGGAATGGTGCTTGCCACTATCGGCGTAGTGGTTGGAGCGTCAGCCAACCTCTTCGGATAGAGCCGGGTCTTCCCAGAATCCCGCCTGCGCGGCGCTCAATCGTTCGCGCGGGACGGGGATGCCAAGGTGCTGGTAGGCCGCGGCGGTTGCGATGCGCCCCCGCGGCGTCCGGTTCAGGAAGCCGCACTGAAGAAGGAACGGCTCGTACACGTCCATGATCGTGTCGGACTCTTCGGAGATGGCCGCGGCGATGGTCTCCAACCCGACCGGCCCGCCGTCGAACTTCTCGATGATGCAGCGCAATACGGCGCGGTCCGAGTCATCGAGCCCAAGGTCATCGACATCAAGGAGAGCGAGTGCTGCCCGCGCGGTATCAATCGTTATCGGCCCATCGCTCCGCACTTCCGAGTAATCGCGCACCCGGCGAAGCAGGCGGTTGGCGATGCGTGGGGTGCCGCGTGAGCGCCGGGCAATCTCCGCGGCCGCCTCTTCCGGGATCGCAGTGCCGAGGATCGAAGCCGAGCGCTTGAGGATCGTGGTGAGCGTTGGAGCATCATAGAATTCCAGCCGGAACACAGAGCCGAACCGGTCTCGCAGCGGGGCGCTGATCATCGCGTACCGCGTCGTCGCGCCGATGAGGGTGAAACGCGGCATGGCCAGGCGCACGGTGCGCGCGCCCGGGCCTTTGCCAATCACGAGGTCGAGCGCAAAGTCTTCCATCGCCGGGTAGAGGATTTCTTCCACCGCCCGCGAAAGCCGGTGTATTTCGTCGATGAACAGGATGTCGTGTTCTTTTAGACCGGTGAGGATGGCCGCGAGGTCTCCGGGGCGTTCGAAGGCCGGCCCGCTGGTCGTCCGGATGGCCACGCCCATTTCGTTGGCCACGATGTTCGCGAGCGTTGTCTTGCCGAGCCCCGGTGGTCCGTACAGCAGCAGGTGGTCGAGGGCCTCGCCGCGCCCCTGGGCCGCTTCGATGGCGATGCCGATGTTGTTCTTCGTCCGGTCCTGGCCGGGGAACTCCTGTAGCAGTTGGGGGCGCAGGTGTCGTTCTTCGCCGTCTTCGTTGCCCATGTCCGCCGCGACAATTCGGCCATCATCACTCACGCTGCCGAGTATACCGCACGGATGTTCTAGCAGGGTGCTGTATCCGCCAGGGCTTCCGAGTCGCCTGGCAACAAGGTATTGCGCCGAGTGAAGTTTGAAAGGAGTCACTGGGGACCACGAACGTGACGACAGCCTCTCCAACACCCACCCGGGGCGAAACCCCTGATCTTCGCCGGTGAAATCAGGCCGGGGTTGCGCCGCCTGACCGGGAATCGCGTCCCCGGCGTTTGCCGAGGCTTCCGGCGCTGAACGGGAACTGCACAAGGTTCACGTGGCGCTTGTGTTCAAGCAGTTTTGTCAGCCGCTTCAGGCTCTGGTTTACCAGTGGGCGGTGATAAGGCCGCTTCACTTCGACGAGCGGCACCATGACGGTGACCTCGTGCGGCGCCCTCTTCAGCC
>JANPDX010000001.1:0-4395 GCA_031431695.1 Dehalococcoidia bacterium | reverse complement strand
CCTTTCGCGGCGAAATCGAGCGCCTCCTGGCCAGACCCGGCCGCAAGCATCCGGTAGCCCTGGGGCACGAGCACCGCCTCCATCAGCCGTATGTTCTGCGGCGTGTCATCGACCACCAGGATGGTTGCTTGTGTCACTTCGCCAACTCCTGCCGAGGTTCGCCTATGCAGAGGCTTTGCACTTGTCCGGGGAACTCCCGGATGTTGATGGGCTTGGAAATGTAGCCATCGAAGCCGGCGGCCAGCAGTCGCTCCCTGTCCGCCCGCATGGCGAAGGCCGTTAGCGCGACGATCCGGAGGTGAGCGGTCGATGGCCGCGAACGAAGCTCGAACAGCGCCTTTTCTCCGTCCATGTCCGGGAGTTGGATATCCATCAGGACGAGGTCGGGAGAGTGCTTCGTTGCCAGGTCGATGGCGGCGTCTCCGGTGGTAGCCTCGAGCGTGCGAAAGCCCTTGTACTGCAACAGGTCTCGAGCGAGCTTCATATTCTTTTCGTTGTCTTCCACGATGAGGACCAGTTCTCCACTCATGTGATGCTTCCTTTCATGGATGCGATTGCCGAGCCGGTGTCCACTTGGACCGGTTGGAAATGATCTTCGATTTCCGGTTCACCCTCCCCGTGCGGGGTTGTCGACGGCAGGGTGAACGTGAAGGTGCTTCCCAGTCCCGGTTCGCTCTCTACCCATATACGCCCGCCGTGCAATTCAACAAACCTCCGGGCGAGGGCCAGGCCAAGGCCCGTGCCTTCCTGGTCGCGAGGCCGCCCGGATGCCTGGGCGAATTCCTGGAAGATGTGTTCGTGCTCCTCGGCCGGGATGCCTATGCCGGTGTCGCGGACGGAAACCCGAACCTCGTGTTCGGTCCGCGAAGCCTCGATTGCTACCTGTCCGCCCGGTGGCGTGAACTTCACGGCGTTCGAAAGCAGGTTGAAGACGATCTGCTTCACTTTGCGTTCATCCGCTTCGACAATCCCAAGGTCCGAAGTAGCCTGGAGCGAAAGCCCGATGGTGTTTCGCACGGCGCGTTCACGGAACATCGCGAGGCTGCCCTCGAGTGCTTCCGCCAAAGAGAACGGGTCGAGCTCCAGCTCCATCTTCCCGGCCTCGACTTTCGAGAGGTCGAGAATGTCGTTGATGAGCTCCAGCAAGTGTTCGCCCGAACTGAGGATGTCGCGGACGTATTCGTCCTGCTTCTCGTTGAGTTCGCCAAAAATGTGTTCCGAGAGTACGCCTGAAAAGCCGATGACCGCGTTCAGCGGCGTCCGCAGTTCGTGCGACATGTTGGCGAGGAACTCGGACTTGTGACGGCTGGCTGTTTCGAGTTCCCGATAGAGCCGCCCGAGTTCGTCGTTCATGCGGTTGAGATTCGTTGCCAGCGCCCCGAACTCGTCACGATTTGGTACCTTCAGGCGGCCCGAGAAGTCGCCTGCCGCAACTCTTTCCAGGTGCGCATCCATCTGGTGGATCGGACGGATGAGCGAAAACGCGATGGCGTAGCCAAGCACCAGGGCAAGAGCGACGCTTCCTGCCGAGAGCCAGGCAACGGCGCCCCGCGACGCCCGGTAGTCACTCTGGTTCCTATCGACTGTGGCCACGATTTCTGTTTCTGCCTTGTTCACGAGCTCGTTCGTCAAGCGTTCCAGGTCGTCAGCGAGCGGCTGAGCCACCTCCACCTGGAGCGTCGAGGCCTCACCTCGCTTGCCGTCGCGGACCAAATCGACCATGGACAGCAGTGTGCGGATGAACAGCCCGTAGTCTTCTTCCACTTTGTCCAGGGTGGCGCCTTCATTCGGGGCGACGAATCGGAGGCGTTCGAAGTTGTAGTTCGACTGGCTGATCTGGCGGCGCGCGGTGGCCAGCGCCTCCGTATCGGCTGCCGAAAAGGCCAGTGCCCCGGTGGACAGCTGGCGCTGAATCTCGGTTTGCAGTTGCCGCTCAGCGGCGAGCTTGCGTTCGAGGCTGGCGATTTCAGCTGTGCGATCGTTCGCCGCGCCGAGCACCTGCAGCCCCACCACGCCGAGGCTGATGAACAGCCCGGCGATCGCCAGGAAGGCGACGAGCAGTTTGGCGTGGATCGGCGCCGGAATGCGCGCGACCTGGCGCGGCGCCCAGCGGGCCGGGAGGGTGGCGAGTTCCCATGCGCGTCGGAGTGGCCCCGTCATCTCGCTCGATTCTCCTTCAAGATTCCGTTGCCGGTCGCGGCGCCGCGACGGCTTCGGTCGTTTCCACCGGTCCAACCTGGCAGTCCAGCGCGAAGCCGGTGGTACGCGGCAAGATGGGCCGGAACGCCGCCGGCATCTCCCGCTTCAGTTCGTTGAGGAAGCGCCAGTCGGCTGTCTTCTTGATGAGGTCGTCTGGCGTGAGCTTGCTGCCAGCCCCTTCGCGCAGCCGAAGCTGATAGAACCGCAGCGTGTCTTCCGGGTCAAACCGCCGCCACACGTCGTACGGCATGTGTTTCATGGTCCGCAGTGTGTGCTCGTAGTTATAGGTGTGGCCGTTGTCGAAGAGGTAGCGCGCTGCGCCTTCCGGATCAGCGGCGGAAAGGTCTGTCGCTTTGAGGATGGCCCGAAGCACCCGTTTCGTCGCAACCGGGTTCTTCTTCACGAACGTCTGATTTGCGACGATCATGCAGCAGAAGTAATGAGACCAGGGCGGATCGTGCATGCCGTTCAGGATGACGCGGTTGATCCCGGCATCGCGAAGTTCCTCGTTGATTGGCGGGATCACTATCGCTGCGTCCAGCTCTCCCTTGAGCATGAGCGGCGGTATGTCCTTCCCCGCGACCTCAACCAGCGTGTGCTGCGAGGGTATCCCAACGGATTGGAGGATCGCGGACATGAACCCGTAGTCGGATGCCGTCGCGGAGTCCCCAAGCGTGACGCCCACGCGCCTTCCTTTGAGGTCGCCGATCGAGTCAATCCCCTCCCGCGCGAAGACTTCATGGCAAGTGGGGTGCAACCCAGCGAGGATGCTGAACTTATAGCCCGAATCGATATACGTTCCTGCTGACTGAGCGAACTCGCAATTGAAGTCGAGCGCACCGTCGGACACCGCCGGCGTCATTTCGGCCGCGAGGTACTCGGGGTACTGGATGTCCTTAAATCCCTCCTCTAGCAGGAACTGATGGGCCACGTAGAACGGCCCAAGGCATGGGGAGCCATCATTCTTCGGGAACCGGAGCGTCGTTGTTTCGAGCTCACCATCCAGGCCGCCTACCCCGTCATCCCCGCATCCGAACAGTAATCCCGCGCCCGCGCCGGTGAGTGCTACGCCGCCGCCGCGCAGCATCGCTCTGCGTGAAAAGTCTCTGCCGAACAGTGCTCTATCCACCGGTGCCCTCCTTGGCCGCAAGCGTATCGATGTCGCAGGCGAATTGGGACGCGCCAGTTTTGCGCGGTACGAACGCCGCTGGCATTTCGCGCTTCAATGTATCCAGAAACCGCGAGTCGGCATGGCGACGCAGGACGTCGTCCGGCTTCACCTTGACTGCTCCCGCCTCACGGAGTCGAAGGGCGTAAAAACGGATGGCGTCCTCGGGGCTGTATCGCCGCCACACGTCGTAGGGCATGTGCCTGATCGCGGCGATTGTCGTCTCATAGCTCTGGCCCAGGTGGCTCTGGTCGGTTATGTATCTCGCCGCCTGCTCCGGGTCACTGGCGCAGAGGTCGGCTGCGCGGAGGATGGCACGGAGTACCCGCTTCGTGGCTATCGGGTAGTGAGCCACGAAATCCACATTCCCTTCCAGCATGCAGCAGTAGTACTGCGACCAGGGAGCATCGGTACTGCTCTGGAGAATCACCCTTGTGACGCCCGCCGCCAGGAGCAATTGGTCGGTCGGAGGAACCGTTAATACCGCGTCGAGTTCACCGCTCTTCATTCGTTCGGCCAGTTGTTCGGGCGGGTAGGAAACCAGCGAATGTTCGGCCGGGATTCCGATGAACCGCAGGAGCGTTGACATGAACGCGTAATCACCAACGGCGGGACTATCGCCCAGGCCGACGCCAACCTTCTTCCCTCGCAGGTCGTTCACCACCTGGATGTCTTCGCGGATGGCGAACAGCCGCATACAGCCTGCGTGAAGTCCACCAATTACGGTGAACTTCACTTTGCGTTCGGCATTGGTGACTACAGCTGAGGGAAAGTCGTAGCCGAAATCCACGTTCTTCGCCGCCAGGCTGTCGATCGTGTTTACGCCGGGGAGATACTGAACGTCGGTGAAGCCCTCTTCGGCCAGGAATTGCTCGGCCGCATAGATCGGGGCGACGCACACGTCGCCGTTGGCGGGGAATCGTACGCGCGTCACTTCGGGCGGTGGTTCTGGCGCTCCGGGCACGGGCTTTGGTCCATCGTCGCCCCCGCAACCGAACAACAGTCCCGCGCCCGCGCCGGTGAGCGCC